>NZ_JAKSYQ010000076.1:0-192548 GCF_022829665.1 Methylobacterium sp. E-041
TGAGCGCCTACAATTTTGGCCGCCGCCTGAAGACCCTGCGGGGTCTCACGCCCTACGAGGCCATCTGCAAAGCATGGTCCGCCGAGCCCGGTCGCTTCAGGTCAAACCCGCTCCACCAAATGCCGGGACCAAACATCTAGCAGGCTGCTGCAGAAGTCGCATTGTTGCGATTGCGAGGAGGATTTTCGTCGTTTGGATGGGTGTGTCTGCTCGGCGAGCCGTCGCTCGACCGCCCCGGCGGCGGTCGGGGGCGATCTGCCCCAGGATCAAGCCGCAGGTGATGCCAACAGCTTGGGCAGGCGCACGAGGTTGTAGGCGGCCGCCGCGAAGGTGAACAGCGCTTCGACCTTGGCTTTCCCGCGTAGCTTGACCTTCCTCAACCCGGCCTGTGCCTTGATCCAGCCGAACGCTTCCTCGATCCGCTTGCGGCAACGCAGGCTGATCGCATAGCCGGCATGGCGGGTCGTGCGGCCATCGACGGCGGTCTTGCGGACCTTGCCGGTCTTCGACACCGCCCCGTTGATCGCGATGTGCGGCGTCACCTGCCGCGCCCGCAGGTCGCCGACGAAAGCCTCCACATCGAACAGCTTGTCAGCGCCCAACGTGATCCGGTGCCGGCGCGGGCGGCGGTCGAGCATGAGCAGGGCCGCCTCGCGCTCGGCCGTGCCGGTGGCGTAGGTGAGGCTGGCATCCACCACCAGGCCGTTGCGGTTCTCCATCAGCGCGTGGCCGAGGTAGCACAGCCGGCTCTCCTGGCCGTCCGCCTTGCGGTAGAGCCGGGCATCCGGGTCGGTGGTCGAGGCATGCGTCGCGTTCGAGCGCTTCTCCTTGCGGAAGTCGCGCTCGCCGTTGCGGCCCAGTCCCGGGGGCTCGCTCGAGCCGTCCTTGGGCCGGAAGCTCTTCATCGAGGCCCAGGCCTCGATCATCGTGCCGTCCACCGAGAAGTGGTCGCTCGACAACAGGCGCTTGACCGGCTTGAGCGCCAGCAGCCCCGCCAGGAAGGCGTGCGCCACCTCCGTCTCCAGCAGGCGGTCGCGGTTGTGCGTGAACGCCGTCGGGTGCCAGACGGCGGCATCGATCTCCAGCCCGACAAACCAGCGGAACAGCAGATTGTAATCGATCTGCTCCATCAGCATCCGCTCGGAACGCACCGAGAAGAACGCCTGCAACAGCGTCGCCCGCAGAAGCGTCTCCGGCGGGATCGAGGGCCGCCCCATCTGGGAATACAGCACCTCGAAGCGCCCGTTCAGTCCGGCCAGGACCTCGTCGGCCAAAGCCCGGATCGGCCGCAGCGGGTGATCGGCCGGCACACGCTCGTCCAGACGCACGTAGCTGAACAGGTTGGCCGAAGCCGCCTCGCGCCCGCGCATCCCGACACTCCCCCTCGCTCAGGCAGAGTGAATCATCTCCAATGCCGCAACGCCACCGACTTCTGCAGCAGCCTGCTAGCGGCGATGTCCTCGGACGGATCGGCGGCGAGCACGACGAAATCGGCGCGGCGACCCGCTTCCAGGCGGCCGCGGTCGGCGAGGCCGAGGAGGTCGGCCGCCCGCGCCGTCGCGATGGTCAGGGCTTCCATTGGCGTGAACCCGGCCTGCACCATCAGCGCCAGCTCGCGGTGCTCGGCCACGCCGGGAACGCGCTCGGGAGCCGCGCCGCTGTCGGTCCCGAACCCGATCCAGACGCCGGCGGTCTGGAGCGCCTTGAGGTTCGCGAGGTTCGTGGCCAGCGAGGCGCGCGCGGCCTGCGCCTTGGCGCTCGCGCGGGTGTCGCGCTGCCAGGCGGGGTCGTCGAACCGCGCCTTGAGGTCGGGCGCGAGCGCCGTCCGGACGAAGGGCGTTTGCGCCCAGGCCGGCGCGTCGGCGTAGGCGAAGGTCGCCTCGTCGAGGGCCAGGGTCGGGATGTACCAGGTGTCGTGCGCCTTCAGCAGCGCGACGAAGTCCGGGTCGACCGGCTTGTCGCGGACGCCGTGCGCCAGCACGTCGACCCCGGCCCGGACCACGGCCCGCGCGTCCTCGAGATCGTGGACGTGGGCCGCGACCCGCAGGCAGAGGCGATGGGCCTCGTCGATCACCGCCGCGTAGACGGAAGGCTGCATCTTGGCCGGCACGGAGCCGCCGAAATCGTCGAGCCAGAGCTTCACCATGTCGGTGCCGCGCGCCTTCATCGCGCGGACCGCGTCGCGGCCCTCGTCGGCGTTCGCCGGGCGGAAGAGCTGATCCGGGCTGACGCGCACCATTGCCTGCGGCGGGCCGCCGTCGGGCACCCCGATGCCGCGGTCGACGCCGAACAGGTCGGCGCCGGGGATGAGACCCGCATGCGCCTCGGCACGGATCTCGGGCATGATCGCGTCGTTGAGCCCGAGCGCCATGATCGTGGTGACGCCCCGGGCGGTGTAGGCTTCGAGCTGGGCGAGGATGGTCTCGCGCGTGTAGTTCCGGGCGCCGACGTCGACGCCCCTTACGATGCCGACGTGAGAGTGATCGGAGATCAGTCCCGGCATGATCGTGTGCCCGGGCCGTTCGCGGATCTCGGCGTCGGACGGCACCGCGACCGCCATGCGCGGCCCCGCCGCGACGATGCGGTCGCCGTCGACGACCAGCACCGCATCCGCGACCGGCTCGGCCGACAGGCCGTCGATCAGCCGGATGCCGGTGAAGGCGAGCGGCTTGGCGGCGGCCCCGCCGATGCAGGACAGGCTCGTGGCGACGGCCAGGGCCGACAGCAGCGCGTTCCGACGCATCGCACTCTCCTCCCGGATCGCCGACGGGACTTCGCCGGTCGCTCCTTCTGGCGTGCGACCTGGGACCCCGCGCGGTTCTCGAGCGCCGATCTGACGGCGTTTCGTCCGGTTTGTCGAGGCGATCCGGGCGTGCGGTGCTGCCCGGCGCTTCGATCCGCCTCGGACCGACGCACGGGCGTGCCGGGATGGATCGTCTGCCGGGGGCGCCCTCAGGCGAAGAAGCGGTTGCCCGGGCGCGGCAGGCCGAGATGGTCTCGCAGGGTCGTCCCCTCGTAGTCCCGGCGGAACAGGTCGCGGCGCTGCAGTTCCGGCACCAGCCGGTCGACCACGTCGTCGAGGCCTTCCGGCACGAAGGGGAACATCACGTTGAAGCCGTCGCAGGCCCGGCCGTCGAGCCACTCCTCCATCCGGTCGGCGACCTGTGCCGCGGTCCCGACCATCTGAAGGCCGCCGTAGCCGCCGACCTTGCGCGCCAGCTCCCGCACCGTCGCGCCGGTCCTGCGGGCGTAGTCGACGATCTGTGCCTGCCCGCTCTTGCTCGCGTTGGTCTCGGGGATCTCGGGCAGCGGCGCGTCGAGGGCGAAGCCCGAGGCGTCGACGCCGAGGCGCACCGAGAGGTTGGCGAGCCCGCTGTCGGGATGGACGAGCTCGTCGAGCCGCGCCTTCTTGGCCCTGGCCTCGTCCTCGGTCCCGCCCAGCACCACGAAGGCGCCGGGCAGGATCTTGAGGTGGTCCGGGTCTCGGCCGAGCGCCGGCATGCGTCCCTTCACGTCGGCGTAGAACGACTGGCCCGCCTCCAGGGTGGAGCTCGACCCGAACACCACCTCGGCGGTCTCGGCGGCGATCTGCCGTCCGGCTTCGGAGGCGCCGGCCTGCACGATCACCGGCCAGCCCTGCACCGGCCGGGCGACGTTGAGGGGGCCCTTCACCTTCAGGAACGCGCCGCGGTGATCGAGGACGTGCATCCTGTCGGGGTCGAAGAACAGCCCGCTCCCGGGGTCCATGCGGAAGGCGTCGTCGGCGAACGAGTCCCAGAGGCCGGTCACCACGTCGAAGAACTCGCGGGCGCGGGCGTAGCGGGTGGCGTGCTCGACATGCGCGTCGCGGCCGAAGTTGTGCGCCTCGTCGGGATTGCCCGAGGTGACGAGGTTCCAGCCGGCGCGGCCCTTCGAGATGTGGTCGAGCGAGGCGAACTTGCGGGCGACGTGGTAGGGCTCGTTGTAGGTCGTCGAGGCGGTGGCGATCAGCCCGATGCGCTCGGTGACCATGGCGAGCGCCGGCAGCAGGGTTAGCGGATCGAACGAGGTCACGGTGGCCGAGCGGCGCAAGGCCGCCGGCGGCATGTTCATCACCGCGAGATGGTCGGCCATGAAGAAGGCGTCGAACTTCGCCGCCTCCAGCCGGCGGGCGAAGTGGACGAGATGCTCGAGGTTGAAGTTGGCGTCCGGGTACCCGCCGGGATAGCGCCACCAGGCGGTATGGATGCCGAGCGGGCGCATGAACGCCCCGAGATGCAGGCGTCGGTCCCGGCTCATCGTCCCTCCTTCGTGCCGCTGCCCGAGCCGGACGGCGCCGCCGGGCCGAAGCCCGCGGGCGGACGCGTGCCGAGATGCGCGCGCAGCGTGCGGCCCTCGTACTCCGTCCGGACGAGGCCGCGCCGGCGCAGCTCCGGCAGGACCAGCTCGATGAAGTCGTCGAGGCCGCCGGGCAGGGTCGCGGGCATGATGTTGAAGCCGTCGGCGCCGCCGGCGCGGAAGCGGGCCTCCATCTCGTCGGCGACCTGCATGGGCATGCCGACGATCTGCGAGTGGCCCCGCGCCCCGGCGATCCGCAGGTAGAGCTGGCGCAGGGTCAGCCCCTCCCGGCGGGCGAGGTCGAACATCAGCTGCTGGCGCGACTTGGCGCCCTCGGCCTCCGGCAGCTCCGGCACCGGGCCGTCGGGATCGAACCCGGAGAGGTCGAAGCCGCCGACCATCCGCTCGAGCAGGGCGAGGCCCACCACCGGGTCGATCAGGTCCTGCAGCGCCTCGAACTTGGCCCGCGCCTCCGCCTCGCTGCGCCCGACGACGGGAAACAGGCCCGGCATGACCTTGAGGTCGCCGGGCTCGCGGCCGAACCGCGGCAGGCGCGCCTTGAGGTCGCCGGCGAACTCGACCGCTTCCGCGAGCGTCTGGTTGGCGGTGAACACGACCTCGGCGGTGCGGGCCGCCAGATCCTTGCCCGGCCCCGACGAGCCCGCCTGCACCACCACCGGCTGGCCCTGCGGCGTGCGCGCGATGTTGAGCGGTCCGCGCACCTCGAAATGCGTGCCGCGATGGTTCAGCGGGCGGAAGCCGTCCGGCTTCGAGAACTGGCCGCTGGCGCGATCGATGACGACGGCGCCGTCGTCCCAGGTGTTCCACAGGCCCAGCACCACGTCGACGAACTCCTCGGCCCGGGCGTAGCGGTCGCCGTGGCGGGCGATGCCGGCCTCGCCGAAATTGGCGGCCTCGGCGTCGGTCGTGGAGGTCACGAGGTTCCAGCCGGCCCGGCCGCCGCTGAGGTGGTCGAGCGAGGCGAAGCGCCGGGCGACGTTGTAGGGCTCGTTGAAGCTGGTCGAGGTGGTCGCGACGAGCCCGATCCGGCTGGTGACGGCGGCCAGCGCCGACAGCAGCGTCACCGGCTCGAAATGCGCCGAGCGCGCGGTCCGCTCGCTCGAGCGCAGGTTCGAGTCGCGGATGCCGGAGCCGTCCTCGAGGAAGACGAGGTCGAACTTCGCCGCCTCGGCCCGCTGCGCCCAGCCGACATAGCGCTCGAGGTTGAGGCCGCCGTCGGCCTCGCTCGACGGGTGGCGCCAGCCCGCCACGTGGTGGCCGGTGGCGTAGAAGAACGCGCCGAGGCGCATCGTGTCCTGTCTCAAGGTGTCCCGCCCCGCCGGCCGATGGTGAATGTCGCGCTGGGCCTCTCGGGTGCCCGCATTGCAGAACGCGCCGCGACCTGCGCCGTTTCAGCGCTCGCGGCGCCGGGCCTCAAGGATGCTTGTGGATCGGATCGATCCAGTGGACGGTCTCGGGCCGCTCCACCGGCTCGACCTCCGGGATGTTGACCACCACCGCCTCGTTGTCGGAGCGCACGAGCACGCATTGCAGCGTCTCGTCGGGCGAGGCGTTGATCTCCTGATGCGGCACGTAGGGCGGAACGAAGATGAAGTCGCCGGGGCCCGCTTCGGCGACGTATTCGAGCCGGTCGCCCCAGCGCATCCGGGCGCGCCCCGACAGCACGAAGATCACGCTCTCCAGCGCGCCGTGATGGTGCACCCCGGTCTTGGCGTCGGGCTCGATCGCCACGGTGCCGGCCCAGATCTTCTGCGCGCCGACGCGGGCATGGTTGATCGCCGCCTGCCGGAACATGCCCGGCGTCTGCGCCGTGTTGGCGTCGAGCCTGTCGCCGGGGATCACCCGGACGCCGTCGTGCTTCCAGCGCTCGGCGCCCGGACCCGGCTCGGCCTGGGCGTGCGGGTGGTCGTGCGGGTCGTCGTGGTGATCGTGCATCGCTCGAATCCTGCTCGTCGGCCGATCAGCGTAACGCAGCCGGTTGTGGGAATCCCGTGTCGAAGATCGCCTCGGCCCGCGGCGCGCGCGCCTTCGGGATCAGGCCTGCGCGCACGTAGAGGTCGATGTTGGCCTGCTCGTCGGCGATCACGGCCTCGTCGATCGGGACGTTGCGGTACTGCGCCCGGCCGAACCAGCGCAGCGGCACCGCCTCCAGCAGGCCGATGAGCTTCGACCAGACCTTCGCGTAGGGGGCGGGGTCGGCGAGCGCCCAGGCCCGGGCCCGCGCGAGCCGCTCCCCGAAATCGGCGAGCAGCGCACGCTTGCCCTTCAGCGCGGCGTCGCTCGCCACGGCGAAGCTGAGGCCTGGCGTGATGCCGTTGCCGTCGCGCACGACACGGACCAGGCCCGCGAGCTCGGCGGTGGAGGTGTAGGGCTCCCAGGTCGCCCAGGCGTCGACGCTGCCCGAGGCCAGGGCGATCTTGGCGTCGGCCGGCGGCAGGAAGCTCAGGGTGACGGCATCGGCCGGCAGCCCGGCCTCCTCCAGGGCCGCGAGCACCACCTGATGCCCGATCGAGCCGCGGTTCGTCGCGATGCGCCTGCCCTTGAGGTCGGCGACCGTGCGGATCGGCGAATCCGCCGCCGCCAGGATCGCGAGCCCGTCCTGGCGGTTCCGGAAGGCGAGGAAGGCCTTGACCGGAACGCCCGCGGCGGCGGCGAAGGTGAAGGGCGCGTCGCCGACGCCGCCGGCATCGATCGCGCCGGCGTTCAGGGCCTCGAGCAACGGGGCGGCGGCCGGGAACTCGCTCCAGGCCAGCCGGTAGGGCAGCCCGTCGAGGACGCCGGCGGCCTCCATCAGCGCGCGTGCGTTGCCGCGCTGGTCGCCGACCCGGAGGACGTCCTCGGCCCGGGCGGGGACCAGGGCAACGAGGAGCGCGAGAACCGTCAGAAGCGCGCGCATCAGGCGGCGTCCGCGGTGGCGGAGCGGTTGGCGAGCTGCGCGCGGAAGGCCGGCAGCAGGTCGCGACCGTAGCCGATCGCATCCTCCAGCGGATCGAAGCCGCGGATCAGGAAGGTGCGCACGCCGAGGTCGTGATAGTCGAGCAGCGCCTCGGCGACCTGATCGGGCGTGCCGACGAGCGCGGTGGAATTGCCGGCCGCGCCGGTCTCGGCGGCGATCGCCGTGTAGAGGCGCTTGTCCAGGCGGGTGCCGCTCGCGGCCGCCGCGAGGAGCCTTCGCGCGCCCTCGTTCTGCGGGGTCGCCGCGGGGCCGAGGCCCCTGGCCGCGCGCACGGCCCTGGTCCTGGCGAGGATCGCCTCGGCCCGCGCCCAGGCCGCCGCCTCCGTGTCGGCGAGGATCGGCCGGAACGACAGGCTGAAGCGCGGATTCCGGCCGTAGGGGGCCGCCGCGGCGCGGACGCGGGCGATGAGGTCGCGGACCTGATCCAGCGTCTCGCCCCAGAGGGCGTAGGTGTCGGCATGGCGCCCGGCCACGTCGAGCGCCGCCGGCGAGGCGCCGCCGAAGAACACCGGGATGCCGTCGGCCCGCACCGGCTTCACCTCCGAGAACCCCTGCTCGACTTGGTAGAAGCTGCCGGAATAGTCGAACGGCGTTTCCGCGGTCCAGGACAGGCGCGCGACGTCGAGGAATTCCCGCGTCCTGGCGTAGCGCTCGTCCTTGCTCAGGTGATCGCCGTCGCGTGCCAGGTCCCGATCGTCGCCGCCGCTGATCGCGTGGATGGCGATGCGGCCGCCGGTGAGCTGGTCGAGCGTCGCGAATTGCCGGGCGGCCACCGTCGGCGCGGTGAAGCCGGTGCGATGGGCGATCATCAGCCCGATCCGTCGCGCCACCGCCGCGATCCGGGACGCGATCAGCAGGGCGTCCGGCGCCGTCGAGTAGGCGGCGACGAGGATGCGGTCGAAGCCGCCGGCCTCGTGCGCCTGAGCGAGGCGGTCGAGGTAGTCCCGGTCGATCGCCGGACCCTCCGCCGGATGGATCTCGGAGGTCAGGCGAGGAGCCGCGAAGCCGATGAACTCGACGGCATCGGGCGGGAGATGGCTCATGGGACTCTCCTGATCGCTCGGGCGTTCGAAGGCCGGGGTGCCGCGCGCCGCGATGGCGCGTGCAGCCGCCCGAAGCGGTCGACCCGAGCGAGGACGCGCGTCCGACGCCTGCCGGACGGGACCGGGAAGGGCTGCGAAAAATCCGCCCGGCCTCGCCCGAAGTCAACGAGAGGGAATTTTTAATGCAGACGGCGAGCCAGAAAGACGATCTCCGATCTGGGGCCGCTGGCGAACTATATTCTACTCTTCAAAAGGCTCCTGACCTTCTGTCCTTCGTCCGATCCCGCGACATCATCGGCAACATCGGGAGCGGCACCGAACCCTCGCCGTCTCGCGAACGGATGCGTGAACTCGATGCCGTCATCGATCGACGCGCGCCTTCCTACTGAAGCGCGCCGAGGGCAACCCCTACGCCAACGTACGGGCGACGACGCAGGCGCTCGCGCACGACCCGCACATCGAGCGCCTCTCGATGCCGCTGCAATCGGAGGCGGTCGCCGGCTTCATCCGCGAGCGCGACCGCGGCTCGGTGATCCCGGGTCCGCCAGCATCGTCCGCATCGGCCGGCAGGCAAATCATCCGGTAGGGCGCCGCGGACCATCGCGGCGCATGCTGCGCAACGGCGTCGTCCGCTCGATGCCGGGGGCATGCACGGCAGTACCGGTCAGCGCCGTCACCGCCGCCTGGTCCGCAGGGCCAAACCCAGCGCGCCCGGCCAGAACACGAGGCTCAGGGCGATGACGGGCCAGAGGTTGCGCCCCTTCCAGGCCGCGATCCCAGCCGGCAGGAGCAGGATGGGGATGGCGGCCGCGAGGAAGAGCCAGAACTGGAGGTCGCTCATGGCTTCTTCAGGCAGGTCGCGACCGGTCGGGCGTTCTTGGCGGGCTTGGACTGCAGGTCCATGCATCCGACGGTGGCGATGCCGTCGGTGATCGTGACCGAGGGAAGCACCGCGTAGCCTTGGCAATAGGCGCCGATCAGGATCTCGTCGCGCCGGCACAGCACGTCCTGCCGCACCAGGCCGTCGAGGGCGGGGCCGACGGGACCGGGCTCGCCGCGCTCGCCCCTGTCGCCGGTCGCGCCGCGCTGCCCGGTCGCGCCGGTGAGGCCCGCGTCCCCTCGGGGGCCGGGCGGGCCGGTGTCGCCCTTCGGCCCGGCCGGGCCGGCGGGGCCGGGCTTCGGATCCTGGCAGCCGCCGAGGGCGAGCAGGATGCAGGCACCGAGGAAGGACAGCCGCATCCGGCCGACCTCATCACCGATGGGCCGACGTCGCGGACGCACGGTCGGCGAGAGCGGGATCAAGGCGGCGCGCCGGAGGACCGGATTAGGATCGGCCGTGCTTGCACGAATTCCGGAAGGCCTTGCGCGCCTTGCCGTGCAGGCCCTGCTTGTCGGCCTGCATCGAGCATTCCTTCGATCGCGCGGTGCGATCCGCCTTCGGGGCCGCGGGCTTGCTCCCCGGTGCCGTGGGATTGGCCGCCGGTGCGGTGGCCGCCGACCCCGGCACCGCGCCGGGCGCGTTCGCCGTGCCCTGCGCACGTGCGGGGGCGACGAGGAGAAGGCTGCTGGCGACCAGCGAGGCGGCGAGACCGAGCTTCATGATGGTACGCTCCCGTGAGGCGGCTGAAACGGATCCGCCCAGCCCGGCGTTCCGCCCCACACGGATCGTTGATCGACGCGTTTGCGCGGGTTCTGCGACTTCGGTCCGATTCGAACGCCGTTCGGTCATTCTTCGGCAACCTGTCTGCCGCACCATGCCTTGACTGCCTCGGCAGCCAGCAGATCTGCCCGATCCGCTGCGGCGGCCCTGCCTGCCCCCTCGGGCAGGGTCGCCTCCCCGGGCCTGGCGCGACGCTTGGGCCGGCCCTTCCGTCCGGATCGTCTATCACGGCTCCGAGACTTCGGGGACGGCGTCCTCCCCGTCCTCCGTGCCGTCGCGGCCGGCCTCGGGCGGGGCTTCCTCCATCTCGGTGGTCTGCAGCCAGGTCATCAGGCGCTGCAGGCTGTCGAGGGACGGTTCCTCGGGGCGAGCGGTGGCGAGCGCCGCGCGGACTTCGCGCAGAAACGCCTCGGCATCGTCATCGGACATTGCGGCTCAACACGGTTGATGCCATTCCCGGTCGCTCATCGGAGTCGATGACGGAGCCCGGCAGCGGTTGGCCGGGGGCTCGTCGCCCGTTGCGCCGAACGCCGTGGACACCGGGTTCGGACCTGTGCGGGGACGGAACGCGACGCCCAGGCGCCGCGGATCCCATGGGGTCAGGACGTCGACCACTCGCGCTTGACCTCCTCGGCCGGCCGGTCGAGGCGGACGGTGTCGCCCTCGACCGCCTGGACGAAATCGACCGGGATGTAGTGGTGCAGGCCCCCGGCGGCCGCGTCCTTCTTCGTCAGCTTGATCTCGCCCTTGTCGACGTGATCGACCGTGCCGACGTGGGCTCCGTCCGAGCCGACGACCTCGGCGTGTTCCTTGATCTGCGCGACGTCGACCATGCGTTTTCTCCCATAATACGGCTGTCTCAACGGGATGCGCCGCGTCGATGTTCCTCGTTCACGCTCCCGGCACAGGCCGTCGATCGGGCATGAGCTGTCGATCGGGCCGTCCTGACGCGGGCGGGCTCCGGCGGAACTGTCCCGGGCGGATGCGGTTGCGCTCATCACAGGCCTACGGACGGGGTGAGGTTCATCGTGCGCGACTGCAAGCGACCGTCACGCCGGAGCCTGCTGCGATCCGGGGGCGGCGTCGTCGCCGGCACGCTGCTCGGGATGACGGCCGCCGCGGGTGCGGAGAGCGAGGCGGGAGGGTCGGCTGTGACGGAGACGGGCCGGCGCGCGAAGTCCCTCGACACCGACTACTTCAAGGGCATGTACGCCACCGAGGCCGATCCCTGGCAGTTCGCCTCGAGCGCCTACGAGCGTGCCAAGTACCAGGCGACGCTCGCCGCCCTGCCCCGGCCCCGCTACGCGTCCGCCCTCGATGTCGGCTGCTCGATCGGGGTGTTCACGCACCAGCTCTGCCAGCGCTGCGATGCCGTGGTCGGGCTCGACGTGGTTCCCTCCGTGATCGAGGCGGCCCGCGCCCGCTGCGCCGATTGCGCGAATGCGCGCTTCCAGCTCGCCGCCGTTCCGGGGCAATGGCCCGACGGGCGGTTCGACCTAATCGTGATCTCGGAGGTGGCCTACTACCTCGACCGGGCCGATCTCGCGCGTCTCGTCGCACGGGTGGAGAACGCGGTGCTGCCCGAGGCCGACATCGTGCTGGTGCACTGGCTCGGCGTCACCCACTACCCGCTTTCCGGCGACGACGCGGCCGAAGGCTTCATCGCCGGTGCGAAGGGCTTCGCGCGGGTGCTGGCGCAGTCGCGAACCGCCGAGTACCGGCTCGACGTGCTGCGCGCGACCAAGCCGGGTGCCGCCTCGACGCCGTGATCGCGCCTCGGGGGCGGTGAGCGGCCTCGGCCGGCCTCGCGTCGCACGCATCGGCTTCGGGATGGAGCAGCCTCATCGCATCGGCGTCCGGTCCCTGCGCCGGGCCAGCCCGTCCGCGACGACGAAGAGCAGCAGGCCGGCCAGCATCAAGAGGAAGCCCGCGAGCGACTGGAGCGGTCGCGAGGCGACCAGGTGGACCAGCATGAACAGCGTGACGCCGAGGAAGATCAGCGGCGTGACCGGATAGCCCCAGGCGCGGACCGGCCGCGGCAGGTCGGGCCGGGTGACGCGAAGCCTGATCACGCCGAGGACGGTGAGGAACGAGCACAGGATCAGGCTGAACTGGATGAACTCCAGCACCGCCTCGAAGCTGCGGGTGAGGAGCAGCAGGCTCGCGACGACGGCCTGCAGCAGGGTCGCGGCCACGGGCACGCCGGTGCGGGCGCGCCGCGCGAACACGCGCAGCAAGGGCGCGTCCTCGCCCATCGCCACGGTGACGCTCGGCCCGATCCACATCATGGCGCTGATCGTCGGGATCAGGCCGAGGCAGATCAGGATGCCGACGAGCCGCCCGCCCGCCTCGCCGAACACGTGGCGCCCGCTGATCAGGGCGACCTCGATCTGCCCGGCGAGCTCCGCGGTCGGTGTCGTGTAGAGGAACACGGCGTTCAGCGCGACGTAGAGCACGAGCACGACGCCCGTCCCGACGAACAGCGCCCGCGGCAGGCTGCGCGGCGGATCGGCCAGATCCCCGACGATGTAGGTCGCCGCGTTCCAGCCCGTGTAGGCGTACATCACGAAGACGAGGCTCACCGCGAAGCTCGCGCTGAAGATCTGGCCCGGGTCGGCGGCGCTCGGCGCGAAGTCGGTCGACCCGCCCCCGCCGCCGGCGAAGCCCGCGACGATGAAGAGCACGATCAGCGCGAGCTTCAGCAGCGTGAAGCCGACCTGGATCGCATCGCCGTGGCGGCCCCCGACCAGGCGGATGGCGGTCACCCCCCAGACGACCGCGAGGCCGAGGGGCAAGGGCGGGGTCCCCGGCAGGATCGCCTGCGCATACTGGCCGAACGCCATCGCCGCGAGCGCCACCGGCGCGGCGAACCCGACCGTCGCGGAGAGCCAGCCGGCCATGAAGCCGAAGGCGGGGCCGTAGGCGCGGGTGAGGAAGTTGTACTCGCCGCTGGAGCGGGGAAACATCGCCGCCAGCTCGGCGTAGCTGAACGCCCCGCACAGAGCGACGACGCCGCCGACGAACCACAGCAGCAGCAGCGTGAAGCCGGACGTGATGTCCGTGACCTGGAAGCCGAGGCTGGTGAAGACGCCGACCCCGACCATGTCGGCGATCACGATCGACGTCGCCGCCCGGGTCGAGACGAGCGGCGCCGTTCGCGCCGCGGGCGGATCACCGATGTCGGACATGGCCGCGATCATCGCCGCGCCGACCCGCGCGATCAAGCGCGAGGGCTCGGGCCCCGCGACGGCGCGGTTCCGCCCGGAGAGGGGCAGGCACCGGCCTCGGCGGATGCGGACACCGATCGGCAGGCACCCGCCGCGCGACATCGGGACACGGGCGGTCCGCAACCTCACGGTGACGATACGGTAGCGCCGAGCCGTCGATCCGTGTTGAAAGGTTGCGGAAACGCGGGGGCGGAAGCGTCGGCATGAGCCTTCGGACGTGAGCGCGATCCCCGATCGCGCCGACGCCGCCGGATGCGGGGATGCGCCGCGCCGGCGGTTGCCGCTCGGCGAGCTCGGGCGGACGATTCAGGGTCTGCGGGCGGGCGAGCGGCTCGTCCTCGTCGGCATCGGGTGCGACGGCGTCGGCGCCGCCCTCGACGCGGCGGGCGCGGCGGAGCGGGGCGTGCTGTTCCTCGAAGCCGATGCGGCGCGGACGGCCGAGGCCGTGCTCGATCGCCTGCTCGACGACTTCGCCGACCTCGCCCTTTCCCGGTGGCCCGACTGGCACGGCCTCGACGCGGCTGCCGATGCCGCGCCCGACGACCTGCGCGTGTCCCGCCCCTGGCTCAGGGCGGCGGCCAAGCGCGCGGGCGCCGGCGCCCCGCCGCGGTTCCGGCATCTCGATCGGGGTTTCGAGCTCGCCCAGCTGCTTCGGACGATCGATCCGGCGGGCGTCGCGCTCGTCGCGGAGGTCGATCCGTCGAGCCCGGTGCGCGCGGCCGCGCTGATCGAGGCGCTGGAGCGGTGCGCCGCCTGCGGCGCCGCCTTGGTCGTCGCGCTGCCGGCGGCCCCGCCCCCGATGCCGCCCTTCGACCGGGTTCTCTACGGTGCGTACGAGGTTCTGCGCGAGCCGGTCGCCGCCGCGGTGCGCTTCATCCCGGCCCGCTCCCGCGCCCACCCTGCCAGTGCCGTGGAGCGGCGGATGGAGGACGCGCTGGCGCGCGACGCCGACCTTGCCGGCCTGTTCGAGGGCAACGCCCGCGTGCTGCTCGGCGGCGGCCGGTTCGTGCCCCGGGTCGACCTGCTGTGGGAGGCGGGCGGCGTCGTGGTCGAGCTCGACGGACCCGAGCACCGCGCCGCGGCGGCTTTCGACGCCGACCGCCACCGGGACTACGAACTCCTGGTCGCCGGCTATCTCGTGCTGCGCCTCACCAACGCGCAGGTGGAGGCCGATCCGGGCCTGGCGATCGAGAAGATCCGCGCCGTCGTGCGGCGCGCGCGAGCGCTGAAGGGGTTTCGATGAGCGAGCCGACGCCGACGCAGAGCCTGGTTCTCTGGTGCCTCCTGGGGCGCTGCGGCCGTGCCGCGCAAGGCACGCTGGTGCCGGCGGTGAGGAAGCCGGACCGGGAGGCCCTGGCCGCCGCGGGCCTGATCGCCGTCGAGAAGGCCGGCCGGTCGTTCGTCCTCTCGGTGACGGATCGGGGCTGGCACTGGGCCGGGCGGAACCTGCAGGCGCCGCTGCCGCCGAACCTGCGCGTCCTTCGGGATTGGCTCGGGCGCATCGATCGCCACCTCGCCGCGACCGGGCAGACGCTGGCGGACCTGGTCGGCTCCCCGCCGGAAACTGCGCCCGAACCCGCTCCCGAGACCAAGGCGGCTCCGAAGCGCCGGGCGGCGGCCCCGCGAAAGGCCGCGCCGAAGGCGGGAAGGCCCCTCGGCCCGCGCCAGCTGCGCGCGCGCATCGAGGCCGCCTATCTCGACCTCACCGGTGGCGCCCGCGCCGAGGCCGTTCGGCTCAGCGACCTGCGCGCGGCGCTCGCCGACCTCGACCGCGCCACGGTGGATTCGGGCCTTGCCGCCATCCTCCGGAAGGACGCGACCGCCCGCCTCAGCCAGTTCAGCGACCCGAAGGCCCTCACGCCGGCCGAGCACGCCGCCGCCTACAGCCCGGCCGGCGAACCCTTCCACATCCTCTGGATCCGGTGACCGCCCGATGAGCGACGCCCTCGACGCCCTGCGCCGTGTCGATTTCGACTGGGTCCGCACCCTCGACAGCATCTGGATCGACGCGCCGCCGACCGGCGCCCCCAACGAGGCCCTGGTGCCGGCGCTGGTCGCGGACCTCCGCGCCGAGGCGCGCACCCCCGACCAGCGGGCCAAGGGACGCGCCCTCGTCGGCCAGCCCGGCATCGGCAAGACCCATCCCGTCGGGCAGCTGCGCCGCGAGGTCTGGCGGCAGGGCGGCTGGTTCGTCCCCCTCGACGTGCTCGGCCTGACCGATTTCTGGCGCAGCGCGGCGCTCAGCTTCGTCACGGCCCTGCTCCAGGCGATGCCGGACGGGCGCCGCCAGTCGGACGCCGTGCTGGCGGGCGTCGCCCGCCGGTTCAAGGTCGAGGCCCAGGTCGAGGCCGCGTTCAACACTCCCAACATGGACGCGCGCCGCATCGTCGACGTGCTGGTCAGGGCCCTGATGAGCGTCGACGCGGCGCGGGCGCTGAAGCACCTCGATGTCTTCCGCGCCCTGTGCCTGCTGCGCTCCCAGGATTTCAGCGCCGTCGGCCTCGCGCATGCGTGGCTTCAGGGCTACGACGCCGACCCGGGCGAGCGGGCCGCGCTGGGCTTCAAGACGCCGCCGCCGGCCCCGATCGACCTTGTGCGCGGCATGTGCTGGATCATGGCGCTGAGCGGGCCGACGCTCATCGCCATCGACCAGATCGACGGCGTGATCGAGGCGAGCCGGCTCGCGGCCACGGACGACCTCGACGGGGCGGCGGGCCTCGCCGAGGTGCTCGGCGCCGGCCTTCTCGAGCTCCACACCGTCTGCGACCGCAGCATGACCGTGGTGACCTGCCTCCCGGAATCCTGGGCCCGCCTCGGCGAGCGGACCACGGGGGCGACGCGGCACCGCTTCACGGACGACATCTACCTCCGCGGGATGAGCGATCGCACGGCCGCCGCCGCGCTGATCGTCGGGCGCATGCGCCCGGCCTGCCTCGAGGCCGGCTTCACGCCGCCCTTCCCGTCCTGGCCCTACAGCGAGGCCGCGATCGCGGCGGCAGCCGAGGCCGGGATGATGCCGCGCACGATCCTGATGCGGTGCGACGCCTTCCGCCGCGCCTGCCTGGCGGAGGGGCGGGTCTCCCTCTGCGACGACCTTACGGGGCGGATCGAGAAAGTGGATCGGGACACGTCCGAGACGCTCTTCGACCTCGCCGGCGCGAAGGCGAGAGCCGAGATCGGCGACCTCCTCGACGGGGAGGACGACGCCCTCGCCGAGGTGCTGCGCGCGGCCTTCGACCTCTACGCGCTGGAGGACGACCCGGACAACGCCCTCGACGTGGCGAGCAAGGGCGAGCCGGAGCAGAGGATCCCGCCGCTGCACGGCCGCCTCACGCTGACCCACCGGGACGAGAACGACCGCGAGCGGCACGTCTGCTACCGCGCGCTGCTGCACCAGAACGCCATCGCCTTCCAGGCTCGGCTGCGGGCGGCGCTCACCGCCTCGGGCATCTCGGCCCGCATGCCCGGGCGGGAGTTGCTGATCGTCCGGCGCGGGCCGGTGCCGGGCGGCGCCAAGACCAAGCAGCTGGTTGACCTGTTCACTGCGGCCAACGGCGTGCTGATCGACCCGGACGAGGACGACCTGCGCACCTTCGTCGCGTTGCGCGACCTGCGGGATGCGGCGTCGGCGGAGGGGCGGCTCGACCGCTTCGAGGCCTGGCTCCGGGCCGGGCGCTTCGTGCGCGCGACCGCCCTCTTCCAGCGGGCCGGCCTCGGCGAGCCGGATGCCGGCCCGCGCCGCTCCCCGGCGTCCGCGGTGGAGGCCCCCCCCGGCATGCCGCGCGAGACCGCATCGGCGGGGGCGGGTCACGCGCCGCTGAGGCTACGCCCCGACCGCGGCGAGGACCGCCCGCGTCCGAACGGGGAGGCGAATGCGGCGCCGTCCAAGATCCCGATCGGTCATCGCATGAGCGCGGGCGGCGAGCCCGTGACCCTGCCGATCCGGCTGCTGCCGCGCCACACCGCGATCATCGCCGGCTCGGGCTCGGGCAAGACCGTGCTGCTGCGCCGCCTCGTCGAGGAGGCGGCGCTGGCCGGCATTCCGGCCATCGTGATCGATCCCAACAACGACCTGTCGCGCCTCGGCGAAGCCTGGCCCGAGCGGCCGGGCCGGTTCACCGCAGACGACGACGCCAAGGCCCGCGTCTACCGGGCCCGGGTCGAGGTCGTGGTCTGGACGCCGGGGGTGCATGCCGGCAACCCGGTGTTCCTGTCGGCGATGCCGGATTTTCGCGGCCTCGGCGACGACCGCGACGAGCGCCAGCAGGCCGTCGAGATGGCCGCCGAGACGCTGGGGCCGCTCGCCGGCGCGAAGAAGGAGCTGCAACGCGGCGTCCTCGCCGACGCGCTCCGCCTGTTCGCGGCCGACGGCGGCGGCGACCTCGCGGCCTTCACCGCGCTCCTGGCCGATCTGCCCGACGACGTGAGCCGCATCCGCGAGGCCGGCAAGCTCGCCGCCGGCATGGCCGACCAGCTCCACGCCGCGGTGGCGACGAACCCGCTGCTGAAGGCCGAGGGCGCGGCACTCGATCCCGCGATCCTGTTCTTCGGCGGCGACCGCACCCGCATCTCCGTGATCAACCTCGCCGGCCTCGGATCGGACGCGGCCCGGGAGGATTTCGTCAACCGGCTGCAGATGGCCCTGTTCGGCTGGGTCAAGCGCAACCCGTCGCCGCGCGGCCTGCTCTACGTGGTGGACGAGGCGCAGACCTTCCTGCCCGCGCAGCGGCAGGCGCTGAGCCTCGGCAGCGGCATCAAGCTGGTGGCGCAGGCGCGCAAGTACGGGCTCGGCATGATCGTGGCGACGCAGGTGCCGCGCGGCATCCACAATCAGGTGGTCTCGAACTGCACGACGCAGGTCTTCGGTCGGCAGAGCGCGCCCGCGACCATCGCGGCGGCCCAGGAGATCCTGGCCGCCAGCGGCGGGACGGCGGCGGATATCGGCAAGCTCGGAGCGGGCGAGTTCTACTTCTCCACCGAGGGCTCCGGCCGCCCGGTCAAGCTGCGGACGCCGCTGTGCCTGAGCCACCACCCGGCGAACCCGCCGACGCCCGAGCAGGTCGTCGACATCGCCAGGCGCTCGGCCGCCGGCCCCGCGACGCCGCGGTGACGCGCCGATGCCCGGCCGGCGCCGCGCGAGGGTCCGTCCTCCGCGCTCAGCCGACGTCGAACGTCTCGATGTCCAGCGAGAGACGGGCCCGGAAGACGACCTTCCGGTGCTCGTCGCGGACCACAGCGAGGTAGTCCTGGCGCTCGGGGACGGCCGCGAAGCCCTGCGCGATCTTCGACATGATCCGGACGAGCTTCTCGCGCGCGGCATCCGCATCGGGCAGATCGAAGCCTTCGGTGTCGCGCACGAAGTGCGCGCCGTCATGCAGGTCGATGGTGAAGCGCGGCATTGCGGGACATATCCGTGGGATTTTATCCCACAGATACGGCATCCGCTCTTCCGTGGGAATGATCGTTCGGTCGCAGGTGACGCCGATCAGGACCTCCGGTGATGGATGCCTGCTGCGAGAACCGAATGCGTGTGATGAGCGGGAAACTATCAGGGGGATGGACGGGTGAACAGGCGCGACGATTGATCTCGCGATCACGAAGCGGCGCGTTCGTAACGCCCCGACAGAACCCGCGGGCCGCTGCAGCCGGATGATCGCGGCGTTCCCGCTCGCGGCCCCGCGGCGGTTGCACCGTGCCGGCCGCCCCGCGATGGTGCTCCGGAACGCCCGGACCGGACCTTGCCCCATGGATACCCTCTCGCTCGTCCTCGACGCGTTCTCGCCGATCGCGGGGCGCCGCATCGTCGATATCGGGTGCGGCCCCGGGGCGATGTCGGCTGCGCTGGCCGGCCACGGCGCGCGGGTGACGGGGATCGACCCCGGCGAAGCGGCGGTCGCGGCGGCCCGGCGCCGGGCGCCGGACTGCGCCTTCGAGATCTGCTCCGCCGAGGCCCTGCCGTTCTCCGACGGGACCTTCGGCGGCGCGGTCATCCTCAACGCCCTGCACCACGTTCCCGACCCGCGCGCGGCGCTGGACGAGGCGGCCCGGGTCGTCGCACCGGGCGGCCGGATCGTCGTGGTCGAGCCGCTGGCCGAGGGCAGCTTCTTCTCGGCGCTCAAGCCGGTCGAGGACGAGACCGCGATCCGCGCCGCGGCGCAGGGCGCCATCGCCGCAGCGATCGCGGCCGGGGCGTTCCTCTGCCTGTCCGACACGAGGTTCGTGCGCCGCGAGGCCTTCGCCGACCGCGACGCCTTCCTCGAGCGCGTGGCGGCGGTCGATCCGGCGCGGCGTGCCGCGATCCGCGACAACGCGTCGGCGATCGCCGACGCCTTCGCGGCCGCCGCCGAGACGGATGCGGGCGGGCGCCACGTCCTGTCGCAGCCGCTGCGCGCGCACGTCCTCGTGGCGGCGACCACGTCCTGAGCCTTACGCGTGCGCCTTGGCCAGCCGGTCGAAGGCCAGGAGCTCGGACACGAGCGCCGGCATGTCCCGCAGCGCCACCATGTTGGGGCCGTCGGAGGGGGCGCGATCGGGATCGGGGTGGGTCTCGATGAAGACACCCGCGACGCCGACCGCGACGGCGGCCCGCGCCAGCACGGCGACGAAGCGGCGCTCGCCGCCCGAGCTTCCTCCCTGCCCGCCCGGCTGCTGCACCGAGTGGGTCGCATCGAACACCACCGGCGCGCCGCCCGTCACCGCGGCCATGATCGGCAGGCTGCGCATGTCGGAGACCAGGGTGTTGTAGCCGAACGAGGCGCCGCGTTCGGTGACGATCACGTTCGGGTTGCCGGCCCCGGTGACCTTGGCGGCCACGTGCTGCATGTCCCAGGGTGCGAGGAACTGGCCCTTCTTCACGTTGACCACGCGGCCGGTGGCGGCGGCGGCCAGCAGCAGGTCGGTCTGCCGGCACAGGAAGGCCGGGATCTGGAGCACGTCGACCACCTCGGCCGCCGGCCCGCACTGCCCGGCATCGTGCACATCGGTGAGCACCGGCAGGCCGTAGCGCGCCTTGATCTCGGCGAAGATCGGCAGCGCGCCGGACAACCCGATGCCGCGGGCGGCGCCGCCCGAGGTGCGGTTCGCCTTGTCGAACGAGGCCTTGAACACCAGGGCGATCCCGAGGGACTCCGCCATCTCCTTCAGCGCGGCCGCGATCTCGAGCGCGTGGTCGCGGCTCTCGAGCTGGCACGGGCCGGCGATCAGCGCCAGCGGCAGGTGGTTGCCGAAGGCGACCGTGCCGGCGCGGACGGTCCTGGGCGTTGGGCTGTCGGTGGAATCGGGCATGGCCGGAGGCTTAGCCCGCCGGAGCCTCCCGCGAAAGTCCGGCCTTGCGGCGCAGGGCGGGCGGCCGGTTCGGCACCAGCACGCAGACGGTGAGGTCGCCGGCCAGCGCGTCGGCCCGCGGCCCGGTCTCGCAGCGCAGGGCCGCCTTGCCGGCGACGCCCTGGCGCGGTGCGTCGGCCAGCAGCGAATCCTGGTGGACCTGCCGTGCCAGCACCTCGGCGGTCTCGGCGTCCGCGCCGGCGAGCGCACGCGCCGCCCGGCCGATCAGCTCGTAGAAGCCGCGCTCCGGCTCGCGGTCTCGGGAGGCGAACACCATCCGCGCCGGCGCCCGGCAATCGAGGCTCATGCGCTCGGCATCGGTCGCGCGGAACACCGCGCGCGTGCCGGCGCGGCCGGCGAGCGAGGCGCCGGTGGCGCGGATCATCGCGGCGGTCAGCCCGTCGCAGGACGCGACGCGCGCGGCGCGCGGCGCGGCGCAGGCCGGCAGCGTCGCCGCCAGGACGAGGAAGCCGGCCGCCCGGAGCAGGCCGCTCATTCCTGCGGCGCCGCGCGCACCGCCCGCTCCGATTCGAGCGCGGCGAGCAGGATGCAGAGCGCGATCCCTTCTGCCGCCTCCCGGACCTCGGACAGGCTCGGATAGGACGGCGCCAGCCGCAGCGCCGCGTCGCGGGGGTCGCGGCCGTAGGGGAAGGTCGCGCCGGCCGGCGTCAGGCCGATGCCGGCGCCCTTGGCCAGCTCGACGATGCGCTCGGCGGTGCCGACGCCGGCGTCCACGCTGACGAAGTAGCCGCCCTCGGGCCGGCTCCAGGCCACGTCCGTCCCGGTCAGGTGCCGCGCGAGCGCCTCGGTGACGGCGGAGAACTTCGGGGCGAGGAGCTCGCGCTGGCGCTCCATGTGGGCGGTGAGCCCCGCCGCGTCGCGCAGGAAGCGGACGTGCCGGAGCTGGTTCAGCTTGTCCGGGCCGATCGTGCGCTTGCCCGCCCGCGCGAGGTACCAGCGCACGTTGTCGGGGGAGCCGGCGAAGAAGGCCAGCCCCGCGCCGGCGAGCGTGATCTTCGAGGTCGAGGCGAAGATGAAGGCGCGGTCCGGATGCCCGGCCGCCCGGCAGGCTTCCAGGATGTCGGGGATCGCGTGGTGCTCGGGCGTGAGGTGGTGGACGGCGTAGGCGTTGTCCCAGAACAGGCGGAAGTCCGGGGCGCCGGCCTTCATCGCGGCGAGCCGCCGGACGGTCTCCTCCGAATAGATCTCGCCGGACGGGTTCGAGTATTTCGGGACGCACCACATCCCCTTCACCGCCGGGTCGGCGACGAGGGCCTCGACCACCTCCATGTCCGGCCCGTCCGGCGTCATCGGCACCGGCAGCATGCGGATGCCGAATTCCTCGCACAGGGCGAAGTGGCGGTCGTAGCCCGGCACCGGGCAGAGGAAGGCCGGCGCCTCCTCGCGCGACCACGGGCGCTCCGAGCCCGGCACGCCCTTCAGCATCGCCCAGACGATGCAGTCGTGCATCACGGCGAGGCTCGCGTTCTCGGCCACCACCACCTGCTCCGCGGGCACGCCGAGCAGCGCCGGCCCGAACAGCGCGCGCGCCTCCGCCAGGCCCTGCAGGCCGCCGTAGTTGCGGGCATCCTCCCCCGACGCCGTGGTGTGGTCGCCGTTGCCGGGCAGCGCCAGCATGCCCGACGCGAGGTCGAGCTGCTCGGGCGAGGGCTTGCCCCGGGTCATGTCGAGCTTGAGCCCGCGGGCGCGGAACGCCTCGTAGGCGCCCTGCGCCTGCGCGTAGCGCGCGGCCAGTTCGGCGGGGGACAGATCTGCGAGTGCGGTCATCGGGAAGGCGCCGGGTTATTCGGATGTCGGGCGTGTCATAGGCCGATCCGTGTGCGAGCGCACGCGAAAGGCGCGTCGGCGACGCGGTCGAACCCCGACCGGGCTTTCCAGGTGCCGGACGGCTGGGCTAGGTTCGCGGCGAGGGGGTGCTCGCTCCGAGAGCGCCATGATCGACGACGTCTTCACCTATGGCGGACAGGCCCTGGGTTTCGTGGCGATCGGCCTGTGGGCCTGGCTCGCCCTGACCGCACCGTCGCTGCAGGCCTGGATCCTGGCACGCTACGAGGACGAGCTGCGTCTCGGCGCCGCGCCGTCGGCGCCCGCGCGCCCGGACCGGATGGGGCTCGTCGCCGGCGGCGTGACGATGGTCGCGATCCTGTGCCAGTCGATCGGGTTCGCGATCCCGGACTGACCGGGCGCCACCCCGCTCAGCGTCTCCCGAACAGCCGCTCGATGTCGTGGCGGCCGAGGGCGACGTAGGTCGGGCGGCCGTGGTTGCACTGGCCGGAATTCGGCGTCGCCTCCATGGCGCGCAAGAGCGCGTTCATCTCCTCCGGGCGCAGGCGCCTTCCGGCGCGGATCGAGCCGTGGCAGCTCATCCGCGACAGCACCGCGTCGAGGCGCCGCCCGAGCGGGCCGTCCTCCAGGGCCCCGGCCCCGCCCTCCTCGACCCCGCTGTCGTCCAGCGCGTCGAGGATGTCGGCGACGAGGTCGCGCACCGAGGCGCCGGCCAAAGCCGCGGGCATCGCGCGCACCAGCACCGCCCCGGGGCCGAAGGCTTCCAGCGACAGGCCGAGCCGGTCGAGCTGGGGGGCGGCCGCGGCCAGCCGCTCGGCGGCCTCGGGCGCCATCTCGATCACGTCGGGGATCAAGAGGCCCTGGCGCAGGATGCCGCCCGCCGCGCGCTCGCGCTTCATCCGCTCGTAGACGAGGCGCTCGTGCGCCGCGTGCTGGTCGACGATCACCACGCCGTCGCGGGTCTGCGCGACGATGTAGGTCTCGTGCAGCTGCGCCCGCGCGGCGCCGAGGGGATGGTCGAGGGCATCCTCGGCGCCATCGAGGCTGCGCAGGTCGGCCGCGGGCGGCGCCAGGTCGGCCATCGGATCCGGAAAGGCGTCGGCCGCGCCGTCCGGCGCCAGCGGTGCCTGCGCCGCCTCGCCGAAGCCGTGCGGCCGATCCGGCGCCGGCCGGTGGAAGCCGGACGGGGCCGCGACGGACGGGGTGCCCGGGCGGAACAGGCCGGTCCGCGCGCTCTGGAACAGGCTCGGGCTCGCCGTCCCGCCATGCTGCGTCAACGGGATGCCGCCCGAGGGACGCAGTGCCTCGAGGGTGCGGGCCGCCACGCCGGTCGAGGCCCGCGCCCCGCCGCGGCGCAGCGCCTCGTGGATCGCGCTGACGACGAGCGCCCGCACCAGCCCCGGATCGCGGAACCGCACCTCGGTCTTGGCCGGGTGGACGTTGACGTCGACGAGGCCGGGCTCGCAGGCGATCGCCAGCCCGAGCACCGGATGACGGTCGGAGCGCAGGGTGTCGGCGTAGGCGCCGCGCACCGCACCGAGCAGCAGGCGGTCGCGCACCGGCCGGCCGTTCACCGTGAAGTGGATGTGGTTGGCCGCGCCGCGGTGGAAGGTCGGCAGCCCGACATGGCCGGTGAGCGAGAAGCCCTCCCGCGCCATCGCCACCGGCAGGGCGTTCGCGGCGAAGTCCGATCCCAGCACCTGCGCGAGCCGGGCGAGGCTCGCGGTCGCGTCGTCCGGCTCGGCTCCGGCGAGGGCCGGCAGCACCAGCGGCGTGCCGTTCTCGCTCGTCAGCGTGAAGCGGATCGCGGGCTGCGCCACCGCGAGCCGGCGCAGGATGTCGGAGACCGCCGCGCTCTCGGCGCGGTCGGATTTCAGGAACTTCAGCCGCGCCGGCGTCGCCGAGAACAGGTCGGTGACCTCGATCCGGGTGCCGCGCGCCGCCGGCGCCGGGCGCACCGCGCCGCGCAGGCCCGCCTCGACGGTGAGCGCCGCGCCCGAATCCGCGTCCGCCGTGCGGGTGGTGATCGACAGCCGCGAGACCGCGCCGATCGAAGGCAGCGCCTCGCCGCGGAAACCCAGCGTGTCGATCCGGGTCAGGTCGCCGCCCGGCAGCTTCGAGGTGGCGTGGCGCTCGACGGCGAGCAGCAGGTCGTCCGGCGACATGCCGGCGCCGTCGTCGACCACCCGGATCAGCCGCCGGCCGCCGGCCTCGATCGTCACCGCGATGCTGCGGGCGCCGGCATCGATCGCGTTCTCGACCAGCTCCTTGACCGCCGAGGCCGGCCGCTCGACCACCTCGCCCGCGGCGATGCGGTCGACGAGGACCGGGTCGAGACGGCGGACGGGCTGCGGGGCGGACATGTCCGGCCGCTTATAGACCCTGCCCGCGCCTCGATCCATCGGCGGCGGCGATCCGCCGGTGGATCCGGTCTCCTCCGATGCTCCGCCGCCCCGTGCCGTTGACGCTGCATTAACCACGCCCGGCTAGCCTTCGTTAACCACGCGGAAGCGGTGCGACGGTCGTCTTCGCACGCGCCCAGCCAGGGGAGTCGGGATCCGGTGCTGGGCTTGGAGGGCGAGGGGCATGCGCGACGGGAGGCGGGCCTTGCCTGCGGCCTCGCGCTGCTGCTCGCGGGCCTGCCGGCCGCCGTCGCGATCGCCCTCCCCGGCCCGGCGCAGGCGCAGGCAACGCGGTTCGAATCCCTGAGCCCCGTCGCCGGCCAGCCCGACAACCCGGGCATCGGACAGGATCCCGGCCAGGACGGATTGCCGGTGCTGCGCCGCAACCGCCTGTCGGAGGGCCCGCCCCGCCTCGGCAACGGCAATTCCGGCGAGGCGGCGGGCGGCGAATCCTCCGGCGGCCTCACCTCCGGCGGCGCCAGCCTGTCGGGGCCGACCGGGGCCGAAGCCGGCGCCTCGAATCTCGACACCCGGGTCCGCTCCTCCGGCAGCCGCACCGGCGGCGCCACGTCCGGCACCAACAACCGCGCCCCGATCAGCCTGCTGCGTCAGCGCGCGGCGCCGCCCCGGCGCCTGGGGACGGCGACCAAGCGCTACACCCAGGATGTCACCCAGATCCCCGCGCCGGCCCTGCGGCTCTCGCCGGTGATCCAGAACCCGGTGGTCGGCGTGCCGCTGCCGGCCGAGGCGCCGCGGCCGCAGGCGCCGGGATTGCCGCTGATCAACCCGCTGAGCGGCGTCCTCACGCCGGGGGCGCTGCTGACCAACAGCCTGCGGCGGCCGATCGCCACCGAGGACGCCTACGCGCCGCTCGGGATCAGGCTCGGCAGCTTCACGGTGCTTCCGTCCTTCACCCAGAGCCTCGGCTACGACACCAACCCGGACCAGACCACGCCGTCGCTCGCCAAGGGCTCGGTCGCGCTCCGGAGCGAGGGGGAGCTGAATTTCCGCTCGGACTGGTCGCGGAGCGAGCTCGCCGGCGAGTTGCGCGCCGGCTACCTCGAGACGCCGGAGAACGAGGCTGCGAGCCGCCCGAACGCGGCCGGCACCGTGCGCCTGCGGATCGACGCCAACCGCGACCTGCGGATCGACGCCGAGACCCGCTTCCTCGTCGACACCCAACGCACCGGCAGCCCCAACCTCCAGGCCGTGACCGCGACCAACCGGCCGATCGTCGCGACCTACGGCACCTCGCTCGGCGCGACCGAGACCTTCAACCGGCTCTCGGTGTCCCTGCGCGGCTCGGTCGACCGCTCCGAGTTCGAGGATGCCCGGCTGTCGGACGGGACGGTGATCAGCCAGGCCGACCGCAACCAGAACCAGTACAGCATGCGCCTGCGCACGGCCTACGAGGTGACGCCGGAGATCAGCCCCTTCGTCGAGCTGCTCGCCGACACGCGGGTCTACGACCTGCGCCGCGACACCAGCGGCCTGCGCCGCGATTCCGACGGCATCGCCGCCTCGGTCGGCGCGACCGTGAACTTCACCCGCTCGATCAGCGGCGAGATCTCGGGCGGACTTCAGCACCGCACCTACGTCGACCCGAGCCTGCGCGGCCTCGACGCGCCGATCCTCGCAGCCGCCCTGGTCTGGGCGGCGACCCCGCTGACCACCGTGCGCCTGAACGCGCAGGCCGGCGTCACCGAGACGACGGTCCCCGGCTCCAGCGGCATCCTGACCCAGACGGCGACGCTGGAGGTGCAGCACGACCTCCTGCGCAACCTCTCGATCATCGTCGGCGGCGCCTACCTCCGCAACGACTACCAGGGGGTGTCGATCCGCGAGACCGGCTTCTCGGCCACCGCCCGGCTCGATTACCGCTTCAACCGCTGGCTGACGCTGCGCGGCACCTACCTCTACCAGGAGATCACCAGCACGGCGGCGACGGCGAGCTTTTCCGACAACACCTTCCTGCTCGGGCTGCGGGTGAACCCGTAGCCCCGGTGCGCGGGCCCTCCCGGTTCAGCGCACCAGCGCGAGGGAGGCGCCGGACTTGGTGAGCGCGCCGTCGAGGGCGCCGCCGCCCTGCCGCAGGCGGGCGGCCACCGTGCCGCCCTGCTGGTACAGGTAGACCTCGCCGTCGCGGAAATCCCAGGCCGTGACCTTGGCCAGATCTTTGTTCGGGCAGCCGGCGGCGGAGGCCTTGTAAAGGTCGAGGGCCGGCGCGCTCGAGAGCGTCACCTTGCAGCTTCCGCCGGTCGCGTCCTTGGCGTCCCAGGCGCCGACCACCGAGGCGCGCCCGCTCGCCACCACCGGCGGGGCCGGGGGCGGGGCGACCACCGGCTCGGGGATGACGTTGGAGGCCGGCGGGGCGATCGACGCCTGCGCGCCGATCGGTGCCTCGTCCGGCGCGGCGGTGGCGCCGGGCGGCGGCGCGAGCGGCGCCGAGGTCACGGCGCCGGAGGGCATCGCCGGGGCGATGTTGTCGATGGCGGCTTGCTGTGCCGGCCCGCGGACGCGGGGTCCGTCGAAGCGCTGGGACGCGCAGGCGCCGAGCCCTGCCGCCAGCGCGAGGAGGGCGATCGTCGAACGGTACTGACGCGGCATCGGTCTCGGCTTCCCCGGCGCACGTGCGGCGCCCCTTGCGAGCCCTTGCGTCCGGGGCAATTGCGATGCCCGCAAGGCGGCCGGTCGGGGAACGGTCTTCGGAGGGCCCGCGCGCGAGGCTTTTCGGGCCGAGTGTGGCGGGGCGGCCTCAGTCGGCCGCCCCGCCGGATCACACCGTGCGCTCGACCATCATCTTCTTGATCTCGGCGATCGCCTTGGCCGGGTTCAGGCTCTTCGGGCAGGTGTTGGCGCAGTTCATGATCGTGTGGCAGCGATAGAGCTTGAACGGGTCGTGCAGCGCGTCGAGGCGGTCGCCGGTGTTCTCGTCGCGGCTGTCGATCAGCCAGCGATAGGCCTGCAGCAGCGCCGCCGGGCCGAGGAATTTCTCGCCGTTCCACCAGTAGCTCGGGCACGAGGTGGTGCAGCAGGCGCACAGGATGCACTCGTACAGCCCGTCGAGCTTGGCCCGGTCCTCGGGCGTCTGCGGCCACTCCTTCTCGGGCGCCAGGGTGTCGGTCTTGAGCCAGGGCTCGACTGAGGCGTGCTGGGCGTAGAAGTTCGTTAGGTCGGGGACGAGGTCCTTCAGCACCGGCATGTGCGGCAGCGGATAGATCTTCACCGCGGCGGTCTTGCGGCCCTTCGCGTGCTCCTGGCACTCGTCGATGCCCATGGTGCAGGCGAGCGCGTTCTGGCCCTCGATGTTCATGGCGCAGGAGCCGCAGATGCCTTCGCGGCAGGAGCGGCGGAACACCAGCGTCGAGTCGACCTTGTTCTTGATCCACAGCAGCGCGTCGAGCACCATCGGCCCGCAATCGTCGCGGTCGACCTGATAGGTGTCGATCCGCGGGTTCTTCCCGTCGTCCGGGTTCCAGCGGTAGACGCGGAACTCCTTGAGGTTCTTGGCCCCCGTCGTCGCGGGCCAGGACTTGCCCTCGGTGATCTGGGAGTTCTTGGGGAGGGAGAATTCGGCCATGGCTGTCGTTGGCTTCCGCTAGAGTCGATCGAAGCAACGATCGGCAAGACGCATCGGGAACGCGGTCCCGCCGATCGGCTTTCCGAAGCGCGCAGCTTAGTAAACGCGCGCCTTCGGCTCGATGTACTGGATCTCGTTCGACATCGTGTAGGTGTGGACCGGGCGGTAATCGATGCTCACCCGGTGGGCACTCTCGTCGAGCCACGACAGGGTGTGCTTCATCCACTCCTTGTCGTTGCGGTCGGGGAAGTCCTCGCGAGCGTGCGCCCCGCGCGATTCCTCGCGGTTGGCGGCCGATTCCATGGTGACGACCGCCTGGCCGATCAGGTTGTCGAACTCCAGGGTCTCGAGCAGGTCGGTGTTCCAGACGAGCGACCGGTCGGTGATGCGGATGTCGGCGGATGCCGACCACACCTTGTGGATCAGGCCCTTGCCCTCCTCCAGCACCTCGCCGGTGCGGAACACGGCGCAGTTGTTCTGCATCGTCTTCTGCATCTCGAGGCGCAGGTCCGCGGTCGGCGTGGAGCCGTCGGCGTAGCGGAAGCGGTCGAGGCGGGTCAGCGCCTTGTCGGCGGAATCCTTGGCCAGGTCCATCGGCCGGCCGTTCGGCTCGACGATCTCGGCGCAGCGCTGGCCGGCGGCGCGGCCGAACACCACGAGGTCGATCAGCGAGTTCGAGCCGAGGCGGTTGGCGCCGTGCACCGAGACGCAGGCCGCCTCGCCGATCGCCATCAGGCCGGGCACGACGGTGTCGGGGTTGCCGTCGCGCAAGGTCAGCACCTCGCCGTGATAGTTCGTCGGGATGCCGCCCATGTTGTAGTGCACCGTCGGCAGCACCGGGATCGGCTCCTTGGTGACGTCGACGCCGGCGAAGATCTTGGCGGATTCCGAGATGCCCGGCAGGCGCTGGTGGAGGATCGCCGGGTCGAGGTGGTCGAGGTGCAGGAAAATGTGGTCGCCGCCCTTGCCGACGCCGCGGCCGGCCCGGATCTCCATGGTCATCGAGCGCGAGACCACGTCGCGCGAGGCGAGATCCTTGGCCGACGGGGCGTAGCGCTCCATGAAGCGCTCGCCCTCGGAATTCGTCAGGTAGCCGCCCTCGCCGCGGGCGCCCTCGGTGATCAGGCAGCCGGCGCCGTAGATGCCGGTCGGGTGGAACTGCACGAACTCCATGTCCTGCAGCGGCAGGCCGGCGCGCAGCACCATGGCATTGCCGTCGCCGGTGCAGGTGTGGGCCGAGGTCGCCGAGAAGTACGAGCGGCCGTAACCGCCGGTGGCGAGGATCACCATCTGCGCGCGGAAGCGGTGGATCTCGCCGGTGGCCTGGTCCATGGCGATGACGCCGCGGCAGCGGCCCTCGTCGTCCATGATCAGGTCGAGGGCGAAGTACTCGATGAAGAAGTTGGTCTGGTTCCTCACCGCCTGCCCGTACAGGGTGTGGAGCATCGCGTGCCCCGTGCGGTCGGCGGCCGCGCAGGTGCGCTGCGCGGTGCCCTTGCCGTAATCGGTGGTCATGCCGCCGAACGGGCGCTGGTAGATCTTGCCCTCTTCCGTGCGCGAGAACGGCACGCCCCAGTGCTCGAGCTCGTAGACGGCCGCGGGAGCGTTGCGCACGAGATACTCGATCGCATCCTGGTCGCCGAGCCAGTCCGACCCCTTCACGGTGTCGTACATGTGCCAGCGCCAGTCGTCCGGGCCCATGTTGCCGAGCGAGGCCGAGATGCCGCCCTGCGCCGCCACCGTGTGCGAGCGGGTCGGGAACACCTTGGTGATGCAGGCGGTGCGCAGGCCCGCCTGGGAGCAGCCGACGGTGGCGCGCAGGCCCGCGCCGCCCGCGCCGACGACCACCACGTCGAAGGTGTGGTCGGTGATGGGATAGGCGGGTCCCTGCCCGTTCTGTCCGTTGGCGGCCATGGAAGGCTCCTTCAAGATCGCGAGTGGCAGGTCAGACGAGGCGGCCGAGCCCCACGCGCAGGATCGCGTAGAGGCAGGCCACGGCCACGACGACCGCGTAGAAGTTGTTGGCGAACACCGCGGCGATCTTCAGCCCCGGGCTGTGGACGTAATCCTCGATGATCACCTGCATCCCGAGACGCATGTGGATCGCGACCGAGGTCACGGCGAGGATCAGGACGATCGCGACGAAGGGGTGCGACACCAGGGCCACCGCCTCCGCGTAGGAGCGGCCGGCCATCAGCGCGATGATCACCACGAAGGCGAGCATCAAGGGCGCGTTGGCGGCGGCGGTCAGCCGCTGCATCCACCAATGCCCGACGCCGTGGTGGGCGACGCCGAGGCCGCGGACGCGGGCGCGGGGCGTGCGGATCGAGACCTGCGGGTTCTGAAGGATCTTGGCCTTGGCCATGGCGGGAACTCCTCAGCGCGCCAGAAGGGCGACGGCCCAGACGACGATGGTCAGCGTCGTTGAGCCGATCAGGGTGGCGCGGGCCAGCGCCATGCGCTTGTCGCGGTCGAAGCCGTATCCGGCATCCCACACGAAGTGCCGCAGGCCGCCCAGCATGTGGTGCAGCAGGATCCAGGTGTAGGCGAACAGCACGATCCGCCCGATCCAGGACCCGAAGAACCACGCCACCCAGGCGTAGGCCGCCGGGCCGGAGGCGAGCGCCACGAGCCAGATCGCGACGAGCGCGGTGCCGCCGTAGAGCGCCGTGCCGGTGACGCGGTGGAACACCGACATCGCCATCGTCCAGGTCCAGCGATAGATCTGGAGATGCGGCGAGAGCGGCTGGGCGACGGTGGGGCGTGCGGTGGGTGCCATCGTGCGGGAGGCCTCGTGTCGTTCTCGGAACCGGGTCGATCTTGGAATTGGACCGTCTCTAATCTGTAGCGCTAGAGGCCCGAGCGTTTCGCCGCAATGCGGCATGGCAGGACGGAGATGACGATTTCGTCGGGATATCGCCTGCCGCCGGGCACGGCGGGCGCCGTTCTCGCGACACGTATCCTTCTCATGGCAGTCGCCCGATCAGCCGCCACCAGAGGTAGTCGAGCGGCGCGGCGACCAGCAGCGTCGCGACCCCGTAGGCGAAGGTCGCGCGCGTCGCGTCCTTCAGCGACACGCCGCCGAGCTCGCGTGCGAACACGATGGGCGGCGCCTGATACGGGAAGAACAGCGTCGCGTAGCCGAGAACCTGCACCATCACCACGTCGAGCACAGGCCAGCCGCTGGCCTGCGCCATCTCGCCCGCCAGCGCCGTGTAGAGCGCGGGCGCGCCGTTAGCCGTGACCACGAGGGTGAGCGCCGTGGCGACGCCGGTCAGCACCGCGAAGTTCTGCACGGTCGCGCCCGGGCTCAGGGGCGCGACCGCCAGCAGCGCGTGGCCGAGCCGCTCGCCCAAGCCGGTCTCGTTGACGACCGCCACGAGGCCGAGCAGCGCGGCGATGTAGAAGCAGGTGCGCAGCGAGACCTGCGCGAAGGCGTCCGCCGGCAGCACGCCGATCCGCGGCATCAGGCAGATCACCGCGGCCGAGAGCCCGACCCAGGCCGGGGCGATGCCGTGCAGCCCGTCGGTCATCCATAGCGCCAGCGTGCCGACGAGGATCGCGGCCAGCCGGCGCTCGGCGGGCGAGGCCGGGGGCAGGGCCGGCAGCGCCGCGGCACCGGATTCGAGCCGGTCGGGGAACAGCGTCACGAGGAGTGCCACGAGCAGCACGCCCTTCACCAGCGCCAGGACCGGCGCGTGCAGCCAGAGATAGGGCAGGTAGGTGAGGTGCAGGCCCTGGAGCCGCTCGGCCGCGCCGGCCATCACCAGGTTCGGCACGTTGGCGGGCAGGATCGCCGCCGACAGGATCGGGGTCGCGAGCCCGACCGCCATCACCGCGCCGATCCGGCCCTTCCGCCCGGGCGCCAGCCCGAACGCGTCGCAAAGCGACAGGGTCACCGGAATCATCAGCGCGATGCGCCCGAGGTTCGACGGCATCACGAAGGCGAGCAGGAAGCTGAACCCCACGAGCCCGGCGACGAGGCGCGGATAGGAGCCCGAGAGCCGGCCGCTCAGCCCCTGCGCCAGGCGTGCGCCGAGGCCGGTCCGCGTCATCGCGAGGCCGACCACCATCCCCGACATCACCAGCCAGAAGGCCGAGGCCGCGAAGCCGGAGAACACCGTCGCCGCCGTGCCGAGCTTGAGCAGCATGGCGAGGGCGAAGAACAGCAGCGCGGTGACGATCTCGGGCAGCAGCGCCGTCGCCCAGAGGCCCATGCAGAGCACGAGCAGCGCGCCGGTCGCCCAGATCGTCGTCCCGCCACCCACGCCGCCCTGCCCCTACCCTGTTCGATCCGCCCGATGGTTAGGGGCCCGATTGGAACGGTTCGCAATACGGATTTCCTTGATGGTGCCTTCGCGATCGGCGAAGGCTGAGCGTTGGGAGCGCGCGTTTCGCAGTCGCTCGTGCATCGCGGTGGCGCCGGCAGCGGCTTCGCGGCCCGCGTAAGGAAGCCGGGCGATGATGCGCTTCGACCTGTCCGACCTCACCCTCTTCCGCCACGTGGTCGAGGCCGGCTCGATCACCCACGGGGCGGCGCGCGCGAACCTCGCGCTCGCCGCCGCCTCGACGCGGATCCGGGCAATGGAGACCTCGCTCGGCGCCGCCCTGCTCACCCGCACCCGTCTCGGCGTCACGCCGACCCCGGCCGGGCGGGCCTTGCTGGCGCATGCCCGCGGGCTGATCGCCGCGATCGAACGGATGCAGGGCGAGCTCTCGGCCTTCTCCGGCGGCACGGTCGGGCAGATCCGGGTCCTGGCCAACACCAACGCGCTCACCGAATTCCTGCCGGATGCGCTGGCCGCCTACCTAGCGAAGAACCCCGGGGTCAGCGTCGAGATCGACGAGCACACCTCGGACGAGATCGTCGGCCTCGTCGCGGACGGGCAGGCCGACCTCGGCATCCTGTCGGGCACGGTCGACACCGGCGACCTCAAGACCTTCCCGTTCCGGCAGGACCGCTTCGTGCTGGTGGCGGCGCGCGGGCACGCCCTGGCCGGGCGCGGGGCGGTCGCCTTCGCCGAGGTGCTGGCGCACGACCTCGTCGGCCTAGACCGGGCGAGCGCGCTCACCCGGTTTCTCGCCGACAAGGCGGCGCGCGTCGGACGCCCGATGCGCCTGCGCGTGCAGCTGCGCGGGTTCGACGCCGTCTGCCGCCTCGTCGATGCCCGCGTCGGCGTCGGCATCGTGCCCGAGAGCATGGCCCGGCGGGTCGCCCGCGGCCTCGACATCGCCGTCGTGCCGCTGGTCGAGCCGTGGGCGACGCGCGCCCTGACCCTGTGCCTGCGCAGCTACGAAGGCTTGCCGACCTTCGCGCAGGAATTCGTGACGCACTTGCGCGACGGTCGCGACGCCTGAACAGACCGCACCATGTCGTCGTCGATGAAGGCGCGACGCGATCTCTACCTTCGGTAGAACATTGCCACGATGTTTCTCGCTGGTCACGAAGGGTTGATCGCGAAGAACTACGCAAGGATCTTCTTTTCGGGATGGTTGCGACTTCTGTACCGCGCGGGCGTGTCGAAGGCGCCCCTGCCGGAGGGATGTGCTCGCCATGCCTGCTCAGACGGACTGCTTCGATGTCGTGGTGATCGGCGCCGGCCTGGCCGGAACCTGCCTGGCCGGCCGCCTCGCCCGCGACGGCCGCAGCGTCGCGCTGATCGACACCCACGCCGTCCACCCGCACGATTTCCGCGCCGAGAAGTACGGCTCCGCGCAGATGTCGCTGTTCGAGTCCCTCGGGTTCGGCGCCGCCGCTCGCGGGTGCACCACGAGGACCGACACCGTCCGGGTCGTGCGCTTCGGCAGCCTCGCGCATTGGGAGCGCAACACCGAGTACGGCGCCGCCTATCCCGACCTGATCAACGCCCTGCGGGCCGACCTGCCCGCCGGGCTGCTCACCGTCGGCCGGGTCGCCGACCTCGATCTCGGCCCGGAGCGGCAGGTCGTCACCCTCGGCGACGGGCGCCGGTTCGCCGGCCGCCTCGTGGTGCTGGCGACGGGGCTCGGCGACGTGCTGCGCCGCAAGGCCGGGATCGTCCGGCGCGTGATCGGCGAACGCCACTCGCTGGCCGTCGGCTTCGACATGGCGGCGCCGCGCGACGCCTTCCCGTTTCAGGCGATGACCTACTTCTCCGAACGGTTCGGCGGGCGCGACGCCTACCTGACGCTGTTCCCGCTCGGCGAGACCATGCGGGCGAACCTGTTCGGCTACCAGCAGCCGAACGCCCCCTGGGCGAAGGCGTTTCGCGCCGAGCCGGAGGCGGCCCTGCGCGCGCTGATGCCGGGGCTCGCGGCCCATTGCCCGGACCTCGCCGTCGCCGGCTCGGTCGAGGTGCGCCCGATCGACCTGATGCGGGCCGAGGGCCACGTCCGCGACGGGGTGGTCCTCGTCGGCGACGCGTTCCAGACCGCGTGCCCGATTCCCGGGACCGGGATCGGCAAGGTGCTGACCGACGTGCGGCAACTGGCCGACGCCCACCTGCCGGGCTGGCTCGCGACGCCCGGCATGGGTGCCGACAAGGTCGCCGCGTTCTATGCCGACCCGGTCAAGGTCGCCTGCGACGCGGCGAGCCTGCGATCCAGCCTCTACGCCCGCGCGCTCGCCACCGAGACCGCCCTGCCCTGGGCGGTCCGCCGGGTGCGCAACCGCGTCGCGCGCCACGCGATCCGCTACGCGACGGGCGCCTCGCAGGGAGCGGTGCGCGCCGCCTCGGCGGTCGCGGCCCACCTGGCGCTCTGACCGCGCCGGGCGGTTGCCCCGTGCGGCCATCGGCGTAGCCTCGGCCGCGCGACGGGACGGAAAGGACGGCCATGGCGATTGCGACGGTGGACGCGCTCGGAAGCCGCCGAGGGGCGATGGTGCTGCTCGAGGTGCTGCGCTCGGAGGGGGTTCGCTACATCTTCGGCAATCCCGGCACCACCGAGCTGCCGCTGATCGACGCGCTCACCGAGACCCCCGACATCGCCTACGTGCTGGCGCTGCAGGAGGCGAGTGCGGTGGCGATGGCCGACGGCTACGCGCATGCCGCGCGCCGGCCCGCCTTCCTCAACCTCCACACCGCCGGCGGCCTCGGCCACGGCTTCGGCAACCTGATCAACGCCCACGTCTCGGGCACGCCGCTGGTGGTGACGGCGGGCCAGCAGGATTCGCGTCACGCGATCACCGATCCGCTGCTGTTCGGCGACCTCGTCAGCCTCGCCACGCCCGCCGTGAAGTGGGCGCGCGAGGTCACCAACGCCGACCAGCTGCCGATCCTGCTGCGGCGCGCCTTCCACGACTGCTCGGCCGCGCCCTCGGGCCCGGTCTTCCTGTCGCTGCCGATGGACGTGATGGAGGCGATGACCGCCGCGCCCGCCGGCGGCGTCTCGACGATCGACCGCTGCGCCGTGGCGGGCTCGCTCGAGCGGCTCGCCGACCACCTCGCCGCGGTGGCGCCCGGGCGCCTAGCCGTCATCGCCGGCGACGAGATCGACGCCAGCGACGCCTCCGGCCAGGCCGTGGCGCTCGCCGACCTCCTCGGCGCGCCGGTCTACGGCTCGTCCTGGCCGGCCCACATCCCCTTCCCCACCGCGCATCCGCTCTGGGCCGGGAACCTGCCGACCAAGGCCACGGAGATCGCCGGCATCCTCGGCGCCTACGACGCGGTGTTCGCGCTCGGCGGCAAGTCGCTGATCACGGTGCTCTACACGGAAGGCTCGGCGGTGCCGGCCGGCACGCAGGTGTTCCAGCTCTCGGCGGACGTGCGCGACCTCGGGCGCACCTACGAAACCACCCTCTCGATGGTCGGCGACGTGCGCGCCTCCCTCGACGCGCTGCTGCCGCTCCTGAGGCCGCGCCTCGCGGAGCGGGCCGACGCCTATGCCGAGCTGCGGGTCGCGGCCGCGCGGATCTACGCGGCCCGTCGCGGAAAGCTGACCGAGGCGGCCGATGCCGCCTTCGCCGACCCGGTGATCGCGCCGCTGGTCGCCGCCCGCGAGATCGCCCGCGCCGTCGGCGCCGACACCGCCATCGTCGATGAGGCGCCGGCGACGATGGCGCATCTGCGCACCTTCCTGCACAGCGACAAGACGCACCAGTACGCCTCGATGCGCGGCGGCGTCCTGGGCTGGGGAATGCCGGCCTCGGTCGGCACCTCGCTCGGCCTCGACCGCGCGCCGGTGGTCTGCGTCGTCGGCGACGGCGCGGCGATGTACTCGCCCCAGGCGCTGTGGACCGCCGCCCACGAAGCGCTGCCGGTGACCTTCGTGGTGATCAACAACGCCGAGTACAACATCCTGAAGAACTACATGAAGTCGCAATCCCACTACGCGTCGGTGCGCGCCAACCGCTTCATCGCCATGGACCTCGTCGATCCGCGCATCGACTTCGTCGCGCTGGCCGCCTCGATGGGCGTGCCGGCGCGGCGCGTGACCCGGGCGGCCGACATCGCGGCGGCGATCGAGCACGGGATCCGGTCGGGCGCGCCGAACCTGGTCGAGGTGGTGGTGCGGGCGACCTGACGGGCGGCGTGCCTCACGGCAGCAGCAGGATCGATCCCGTCGTTTCGCGTGCCTCCGCCGCGCGGTGCGCCGCGACCGCCTCCGCGAGCGGGAACCGCGCGCCGATGCGCGCGACGATCGCCCCCGAGGCGATGGCGGCGAAGACCTCGGCCGCGTTGGCCCGCAGGTCCGCGGGGTCGGCATTGTGCGGAAACACCGACGGGCGGGTGAGGAAGAGGCAGCCCTTCTTGTTCAGCAGCTCCGGCTCGATCGCCGGCGCCGGCCCGGAGGCGGCGCCGTAGAGCACCACGAGGCCGAAGGGCGCGGCGAGGTCGAGCGAATGCAGGAAGGTGTCGCGGCCGACCGAATCGTAGACGACCCGCGCCTTGCGGCCGCCGGTGGCGGCGAGCAGTGCCTCGGGCCAGCCCCCTCGCGAATAGTCGATCGCCACGTCGCAGCCGGCCTCGCGCGCCACCGCGCACTTCTCCGCCGATCCCGCGGTGCCAACCACGGTGGCGCCGAGCGCCTTGGCCCAGCGGCACAGGATCTGCCCGACGCCGCCGGCCGCGGCATGGACCAGCACCACCTCGCCCGGCTGGACCGCGTGGGTGCGCCGGAGCAGGTACTGCGCGGTCATCCCCTTGAACAGCAGGGCGGCGGCGTCCTCGTCCGAGACCGCGTCGGGGATCGCCACCAGCTTGTCCGCCGGCACGACGCGCCGGTCGGCGTAGCTGCCGAGCCCCGCGTTCATATAGGCGACCCGGTCGCCGACCCGGAACCCCGCGACGCCCTCGCCCAGCGCCTCGATCCGCCCGGTGGCCTCGTGGCCGAGCCCGGTCGGCAGCGGCAGCGGGTAGACCCCCTTGCGCTGGTAGACGTCGATGAAGTTGAAGCCGATCGCGGTCTGGCGCAGGAGCACCGCGCCCGGTCCGGGCGGGGGCAGGTCGACGGCTTCGAGGCGCATCGCCTCGGGGGCGCCGAACGCGCGGAGGATGACGGCGTTCGCGTCTGTCATGGCGGTTCTCCGAGGCCGGGCGACGGTCTCGACCACCTAGCCCTGCGCCCGGCATCTGCCTAGAAGGCCGGGACCGGAATCGGAAAGGGGTCGCGATGGCCGTCACCGACGTCGCCGCGGATTCGCTCGCCGCCCTCGACACCCCCTGCCTGCTCCTCGACGAGGCGCGCCTGACCGCCAACGTCGCGCGGATGCGGGCGCGGCTCGCCGGCCTCGGCGTCGCCTTCCGGCCCCATCTCAAGACGGCGAAGTCCCTCGACGTGGCGCGCCGCGCGATGACCGGCCCGCGCGGGCCGGCCATGGTCTCGACGCTGCGCGAGGCCGCCTACTTCGCCGAGGGCGGCGTGACCGACCTCACCTACGGCGTCGGCATCGCGCCGCAGAAGCTCGATCGGGTCGGCGGCATCCGCCGGCAATACGGGGCCGACCTCGCGATCATCCTCGACAGCGTGGCGCAGGCCGAGGCCGTCGCGGCGTGGGTGGCGGCCAACCGCGATCCCGTCTGCGCGCCCCTGCCCGTCCTGATCGAGGTCGACGCCGACGGGCACCGCTCGGGGGTCGCGCCGGACGACGCCGGGACGCTGACGGCGATCGGCCGCGTCCTCGTCGCCGGGGGCGCGGTGCTGCGCGGGGCGCTGCTGCATGCCGGCGACAGCTACGGCCTGAGCGAGCCTGAGCGGATCGCGGCGGCGGCGGAGGCCGAGCGCGCGGCCGGCGTCGCGGCGGCCGGGCACCTGCGGGCCGCCGGCCTCCCCTGCCCCGTGGTCAGCATCGGCTCGACCCCGACCGCGCGGTTCGCCGAGGCGCTCGACGGCGTGACCGAAGTGCGGGCCGGCGTCTTCATGTTCGGCGACCTGTTCCAGGCCGGCATCGGCACCTGCGCAACCGGGGACATCGTCCTGTCGGTGCTGGCGACGGTGATCGGGCACCAGCGCGCGAAGGGCTGGATCATCGTCGACGCCGGATGGATGGCGCTGTCGCGCGACCGCGGCACCGCGCGCCAAGCCGTCGACCAGGGCTACGGGATCGTCTGCGATCCGGCGGGGACGCCCTACCCCGACCTGATCGTGCGCGACGCCAACCAGGAGCACGGCATCGTCGCCCTCCGCCCCGGATCCGCAGCCGCGCTGCCGGACCTTGCCTTGGGCGCGCGCCTGCGCATCCTGCCCAACCATGCCTGCGCCACCGCCGCGCAGCACGGAAGCTACCACGTGCTCGACGCCGCCGGGCGCGTCTCCGCCACGTGGCCCCGCATCGCCGGCTGGTGATCCTCCCCATGACAGATCCGATCGAGCGCATCGCGACGAAGGCCGTGCCGGAGCCCGCCGGGCACTATGCCCAGGCGACGGCATGGCGCGACCTCGTCTTCGTCTCGGGCCAGCTCGGGCCCCGCCCCGACGGCAGCCATACCTTCGACCGCCCGTTCGAGGAGCAGGCCCGGCAGGCGCTGGCCAACGTGCTCGCCATCCTCGGCGCGGCCGGATGCGGCCCGGAGCGCGTGCTCAAGGTCACCGCCTACCTGGTCGGCGTCGAGAACTGGCCGGCCTTCGATCGGATCTACGCGGAGATGTTCGGCGCGGCCCGCCCCGCCCGCGCCGTGGTGCCGGTGCCGGGCCTGCACCACGGCTACCTCGTCGAGATCGAGGCCGTCGCCGCGCGCCCGGACCCGGCCTGAGCCGACCCATCGCGGCCGTTTACCGATCGCCGGGGGCATCCCCCAAACGGGTGATGTGCGGGTCATCGGAATCGCGGTGTTCTCTCGTGTCCGAGCCTGACGAGGGAGCCCGACATGCGAAACCGCCAGGATTTTCCGATCTGGACGCGAAGCCGGGCGCAGCGTCACGCCGCGCGCGGCTGCAGCCGGCTCGTGGTCGGCCTGATCCTCCGGTTGGGCCGCCGGCGGCCGTCGCCCCCGGTCGCGGACGAGCGTCCCTCGAACGTCCTGCCGTTCAAGATCCCCGCGACCGCGCAACCTTTCCGGCCCCCGCCGGCGCCGGTGGGCGACCTGCGGCACGGGTGAGGCCGCAGGTCTCTCAGAACCGCTCGACCCAGGGGCGCAGCTCCAGCTCCTGGGTCCAGGCGCTGCGATCCTGGCGCAGCACGTCGCGGTAGCTGCGGGCGATGGCCTCCGGGTCGAGGTGGCTGTCGGGGGCATCCGGCGCCTCGGGCGCGCGGGCCGGGTTCCGGATCGCGCCGTCGATGACGAAGTGGGCCACGTGGATGCCCTGGGGCTGCAGCTCGCGCGACAGGCTCTGGGCCAGGCCGCGCAGGGCGAACTTGCCCATGGCGAAGGCCGACGAGCCGGCGAACCCCTTCACGCTCGCCGAGGCCCCGGTGAGCAGGATCGCGCCGTGCCGGGCCGGCAGCATGCGCCGGGCGGCCGCCTGCGCCACCAGGAACCCGCCGAAGGCCGAGACGGCGAGCGCCTGGGCGACGGCCGCCGGGTCGAGCTCCGCGATCGCGCCGCGCACGCGCCCGCTGGCGTTGTAGACCACCACGTCCGGCGGGCCGCCGAGCGCCGGCTCGATCGCGGCAAACAGCGCCTCGACGTCGTCCGGCCGGCTCGCGTCGCAGGCGTGGACCGCCGCGCCGGTCTCGCGGGCGAGCGCGTCGAGCTTGCCGACGTCGCGGGCCGCCAGCCCAACCCGCAGGCCGTCGGCGGCGAGTTGCCGGGCGAGCGCCGCGCTGAGGCCCGAGCCGGCCCCGACGATCAGGGCGCGATGATAGGTCGGTCTCATGGAGGCGGCTTCCGGGTTGTCCGACGGGGCAACGTCGGGCGGGCGGGGCCGGTTCGCGCGCAGGGGCGACGGGTCAGTCCCGCCGCTCGCGGAAGAAGGCGCGCAGCAATGCCGCCGCCTCGTCCTCGCGGAAGCCGCCATACACATCCGGCGCGTGGTGGCAGGTCGGATGATTGAACACGCGGGCGCCGTTCTCGACCCCGCCGCCCTTGGGGTCGGCGGCGCCGTAATAGAGCCGCCGGATCCGCGCGAAGCCGATCGCGCCCGCGCACATCGGGCACGGCTCCAGGGTCACGTAGAGGTCGCAGCCCGGCAGCCGGTCGTCGCCGAGGGCGGCGCAGGCGGCGCGGATCGCCAGGATCTCCGCATGCGCCGTCGGATCGTTCAGCGCCCGCGGCCGGTTGTGCGCCACCGCCAGCACGACGCCGCCGCGCACGATGACGGCACCGACCGGCACCTCGCCGGCCTCCGCCGCGCGGCGCGCCGCGGAGAAGGCGAGATCGAACGGCGACGTCTTCGCGGGAGGGATCGAGTCGGGCACGAGGACGTTCCTAGCCGCCGGCACCGCCGCCGCAAAGCGCGCCGCACCGGCCGACACATCGACCCCAATCCGATCAATGTTAATCGGCGGAACATTCAGCTGGGGCCGGCCGTTTCTCATCCAACGCGGCACGGCCGCATTCAGGATGAGGAGCCGGCGATGAGCAGCACCACCGACAAGATCAAGGGCGCCGCCAACGAGGCGGTCGGCAAGGCCAAGCAGGGCATCGGCAACGCGACGGACAACGCGAACCTGAAGGCCGACGGCGCCGCGCAGGAAGCCAAGGGCAAGGCCGAAGGCGTCAAGGGCGACGTGAAGTCGGCCGTCGGCAAGTAAGCCTCGCAGCAACGCATCCCCCGGTGCGGATGCGGGTTTCGTTCCGCATCGGGGTTCGGTCGGCCGGTCGGTGCGTCCCCCGGCCTTGCATCAACGCATTCGTTTCCAGGAGGTCTGCATGATCGGTTGGGCCATCACCTTTCTCGTGGTCGCGTTGGTCGCGGCGCTCCTCGGCTTCGGCGGCATCGCCGGGACGGCGATGGAGGCGGCCAAGATCGTCTTCTTCGTGGCCATCGCCCTGTTCCTGGTCTCCGCCGTGTTCGGCGTGATGCGCGGACGCGCGCCGCGGCTCTGACCGGCCGGACTAGTTCTGCGTTGTGAGAAGGGCGGCCCGGATCGGGCCGCCCTTCTCGCGTGCCGGGGTGCATTGGAACGCGTGCGGGCGTAGCCTCAGGTGCCCTCACCTCACCCTGTCCGGTCCATGAATCCCCAAACCTGGGCGCTCTTCCTCTGCGCCGTCTTCCTGCTTTCCGGCACCCCCGGCCCGAACATGCTGCACGTGATGACGCGCAGCCTTCGCTTCGGCCTCGGAGCCAGCCTGTTCGCCATGGCCGGGTGCCTGTCGGCCGTGGTGCTGGTGCTCTGAGCCTCGGCGACGGGGCTGGGCGCCGTGCTCGCCGCCTCGCCCAACCTGTTCGCAGGGCTGCGCTATGCCGGCGTCGCATACCTGGTCCTCCTCGGGATTCAGGCGTGGCGCGGGGCCGGCGGGGTGCCGCAGGTCGGAACGGGACCGATCGCCCCCTCCGCCGGCGGCCTGTTCCGGGGCGGGTTCCTGATCGGGGCGAGCAACCCGAAGCTCCTGCTGTTCGCGGCGGCGTTCCTGCCGCAATTCATCGATCCCGCCGCGGATCAGGGGTTGCAGCTGACGATCCTGGTCGCGACCTTCGCCGCCGCCGAGGCGTTCTGGTATGCCGTCTACGCCCTCGGCGGCCGGCAGCTCGCGCGCCATCTCGCCAGGCCTGCGCTGCGGCGCCTGTTCGACCGGGCCACCGGTGCGATCTTCGTCGGCTTCGGGCTCGGCCTGCTGGCCGGACGCCCCTGAGCGACGATCCGTCTCGCGCGGCGGGGCCCGCTCTGTTATGGGCTTGCCGATGAGCGACAATCCGACCACCCCCTCCGCGGACGAGCCCGTCCGCGGTCCCGAGACGACGCAGGCGCCCGAGACCCCGGCGAACGCCGAGCCCGCACGCCGTGAGGCGGCCTCTCAGGACGAGCCTTCCCGTCAAGAGCCTTGGAGCCCGGCCACCGACGCCAACGTCCGGTCCGCGGACGACGAGGCGCCGCGGGAGCGCGTGGCCCGCGACCGACCCAAGGACCGGCACGCCAACGAGCGCCCGGCCAAGGAGAAGGTTTCGAAGGAGCGCGGCGGCGACGCCCCCCTGCGCCGCCGCCCGGCCGCGGCCGAGCCGACCCCGGCAGCGTCGGCCCCCGTCGATGAGGCCGAGCTCGAGGATCTCGAGGCCGCCGCGCCGGAGGCCACGGCTTCCGAGATCGCGGCCCCCGAGACCGCGCCGGCGAAGGCCGCCCCCGCTGCGCCCGAGACCTACGAGGGCGAGCGCATCGCCAAGGCGATCGCCCGCGCCGGCATCGCCTCGCGCCGCGACGTCGAGGCGATGATCGCGGAAGGCCGCATCACGCTGAACGGCCGCGTGCTCGACACGCCGGCGATCAACGTGACGGATTCCGACGCCATCACCGTCGACGGCGAGCCGCTGCCGACGCGCGAGCGCACCCGGCTCTGGATCTTCCACAAGCCGCGCGGCCTCGTCACCACGGCGCGCGACCCGGAAGGGCGCCAGACCGTGTTCGAGGTGATGCCCGAGGAGATGCCGCGCGTCGTCGCCATCGGCCGCCTCGACATCAACACCGAAGGCCTGCTGCTGCTGACCAACGACGGCGGCCTCGCCAAGGTGATCGCCCATCCCGATACCGGCTGGCTGCGCCGCTACCGCGTGCGTGCCTTCGGCGACATCACGCAGATGGAGCTCGACCAGCTGCGCAAGGGCGTGACCATCGACGGCATGGAATACGGCCCGGTCGAGGCGACCCTCGATCGCGCCAGCGGCGACAACGTCTGGCTGACGCTCGGCCTGCGCGAGGGCAAGAACCGCGAGGTCAAGCGCATCCTCGAGCATCTCGGCCTGTCGGTGAACCGGCTGATCCGGCTGTCGTTCGGGCCGTTCCAGCTCGGCGACCTCGAGGTCGGGCTGACCGAGGAGATCAAGACCAAGGTTCTGAAGGAGCAGCTCGGCAAGGGCCTCGCGAGCCAGGCCGGCGTCGACTTCGAGAGCCCGGTGCGCGAGCCGATCGCGCCCTTCGGCGGGCCGAAGAAGGAGGCCCAGGCCGAGCGCTCGCGCCGGGACGAGGCGCCCCGCGGCCGCGCGCCCTCCGGCGGGCGCCCGGTGCGCCCGGCCGCGCCGGCCCGCGTGCCCACCGGCGGCATGGGCGCCGGTCCGCGCCGGTCCGTCTGGCGCGCCGGCGAATCCGACAATCCGGAGGGCTTCCGGCCCTTCAAGGTGCCGCGCCGCGGCGCCGACCCGAAGGCCGAGCGGGCGGCGGCCGCCGAGAGCCGCGGGCGCGAGCGCGTCGGGGCGATCAACACCGGCGACCGGCGCGTCCTCGTCGAGCGGCTGTCGGCGAGCCCGGCGCCCGCCGAGGAGGCGCAGCCGCAGCGCCGCTACGCCCGCGACGAGAACGGCGCGAAGCCGCAGCGCCGGCGCGACGACCGCGACGCGGGCGCCCGCCCGGAGCGGCCCTACACCCCGCGCTTCAACGAGGGCGCGGATCGCGGGCCCCCGCGCAGCGATCGCGGCACGGGGTTCCGCGGGCAGGAGACCGGCGAGCGCCCGCGCGGCGACCGCGGTGAATCGCGCGGGTACCAGGGTGAGCGCCGGGACGGCGGCCGCGCCGAGGGCGCCCGCCCGGAGGGGCGCGGCTACCAGGGCAAGAAGCCGGCCGGGCAGCCGGGCGATCGACCCGGCGGGTTCGGCGGCAAGCCCGGCGGATTCGGTGCGAAGCCCGGCGGCTTCGGCGGAAAGCCGTCGGGCGGCTTCGGCGGCAAGCCCGGCGGCGAGCGCGAGACCGGCTACAAGGGCCGCGTCGAGGGCAGCTTCAAGCCGCGCGGCGAGGGCGGGTTCAAGGGCGGCCAGGGCCGACCCGGCGGCGGGGCCGGTCGTCCGGCGGGCGGCAAGCCCGGCGGGTTCGGGGGCAAGCCGTCCGGCGGGTTCGGTGCGAAGCCCGGCGGCCGGCCCGGCGGCGGCCGTCCGCCCGGCCGCGGCGGGCGGTGAGGATCGTCGGCGGGGATTGGCGCGGCCGGCGCCTCGCCACCCCGCGCTCCGACGCGATCCGCCCGACCTCGGACCGCCTGCGGGAGGCGTTGTTCAACGTTCTGGCCCACGCCTACGACGACGCGGTGCCGGGCGCCCGCATCCTCGACCTGTTCGCCGGCACCGGCGCGCTGAGCTTCGAGGCCCTGTCCCGCGGCGCGGCCTACGCGCTGCTGGTCGACGAGGGGGCGGAGGCGCGCGGCGTCATCCGCGAGAACATCGAGCAGTTCGGCGCCGAGGGGCGCACCCGCCTGTTCCGGCGGGACGCGACCAAGCTCGGCCTCTCGGGCACCACCGGTCGCTTCTCCCTGGTGTTCTGCGATCCGCCCTACGGCCGCGACCTGGCGCCCGCAGCGCTGACGGCGGCCGCGCAGGGCGGCTGGTTGACGCCCGACGCCCTGGTGGTGATCGAGGAATCCGCCGACGCGGTCGTCGCTCTGCCGGCGGGGTTCACGGACCTGGAACGGCGGACCTACGGCGACACGGCGGTCACGCTGGCGCGCTTCACGGGCTGAGTTGCCCAAGGCGAGAAAGGCCGTTCCTTGACCCCTCTGCCCCTCGTCCTCCTCACCAACCCGATCCACCCCGACGCGGTCGCGATGCTGGCGCCCCATGCCCGCGTCGTCGTCGCCCCCGACACGGCGGCGTCCTCCCTGCGTGCGCTCGCCCCCGACGCCGCCGGGATGATCGTGCGCGCGCAGCTGCCCGACGACATCCTCGACCACGCGCCGAAGCTTCGCGGCATCGTCCGCCACGGCGTCGGGCTGGACTTCGTGCCGCTGGCGGCCGCCACCGCCCGCGGGATCCCGGTGGCGAACCTGCCCGGCAGCAACACCGGGGCGGTGGCCGAGTACGTCCTCTCCGCCCTCCTCGCCCTGCGGCGGCGGCTCGCCGACGTCGATGCCGGGCTGCGCCGGGACGGCTGGCTCGCGGCCAAGACCCGCGCCAACGACCTCGCCGAGATCGGCGGCACCACGCTCGGCATCCTCGGGATGGGCGAGATCGGCCGCCGCGTCGCGGGAATCGCCCGCCACGGCTTCGGCCTGCGCGTGCTCGGGGCGTCGCGGACCGCATCGGACCATGGCGGGCTCGTCGAGCCGGTGGACGTCGCGACGCTGTTCTCGGGCAGCGACGCGGTGGTGATTGCCTGCCCGCTCACCGACGCCACGCGCGGGCTGGTCGACGCCGCGGTGATCGGGCGGATGCGCCCGGGTGCGGTGCTGATCAACGTCGCCCGCGGGCCGATCGTCGTGACCGACGCGGTGGTGGCGGCGCTGAACGCGGGCCGGCTCGGCGGCGCGGCGCTCGACGTGTTCGAGCATCAGCCGCTGGCGCCCGACCATCCGCTCCACGCCTGCCCGAACCTGCTGCTGACGCCGCACGTCGCCGGAACCACCGCCACGAGCCTGCGCGCGATGGGCCTCGGGGCGGTGGAGGAGATGCTCAGGATCCTGTCCGGCGAGCGGCCGCGGAACCTCGTGAACCCGGCCGCGCTGGAACGCTGACGGCTGGCGGTGCGCGCGCGGAGGCGGGCGCACACGGCGCTTGGGAGCCGTGACATCGCGCGGGTCCCTTCTCCCATGGGGGAGAAGGACAGGATGAGGGGCGTGAGCCTCCGGAGAGGTCACGCCTCTCACTTCAACCCTCTCCCCATGGGAGAGGGAGCCGGGCGGCCCCCGATCCGAAAGCGAGCCGCCGAGTGTGTGAACCTGGATCGGAGCGAGGAACGGCACGATGAGCAAGGGTCTGCGAAAGGGTCTCACCAGCTACGGCGATGCCGGGTTCTCGCTGTTCCTGCGCAAGGCCTTCATCAAGGCGGCGGGCTATTCCGACGACGCCCTCGACCGGCCGATCGTCGGCATCACCAACACGGCCAGCGACTTCAATCCATGCCACGGCAACGTGCCGGCGCTGATCGAGGCGGCCAAGCGCGGTGTCATGCTCGCCGGCGCGATGCCGATGGTGTTCCCCACCATCTCGATCCACGAGAGCTTCGCGCACCCGACCTCGATGTTCCTGCGCAACCTGATGGCGATGGAGACCGAGGAGATGATCCGCGCCCAGCCGATGGACGCGGTGATCGTCATCGGCGGCTGCGACAAGACGCTTCCGGCTCAGATCATGGCCGCGGCCAGCGCCGACCTGCCGACGGTGGTGATCCCGACCGGGCCGATGGTGGTGGGCCACCACAAGGGCGAGGTTTTGGGCGCCTGCACCGATTGCCGCCGGCTCTGGAGCGCGCACCGCGCCGGCCAGCTCGACGAGGCCGAGATCGCCGCCGTCGAGGGCCGGCTCGCGCCCTCCGTCGGCACCTGCATGGTGATGGGCACGGCCAGCACCATGGCCTGCATCGCCGAGGCGCTCGGCCTGTCGCTGCCGATGTCGGCGACGATCCCCGCGCCGCACGCCGAGCGCATCCGCCTCGCCGAGGCCAGCGGCCGGCGCGCCGCCGAGATGGCGGTCTTGGGCGGTCCCCGCCCGAGCGAGCTCCTGACGCCGGACGCGTTCCGCAACGCGCAGGTGGTGCTCCAGGCGATCGGCGGCTCGACCAACGGGCTGATCCACCTCACCGCCATCGCCAACCGCACGCCGCACGGAATCGACCTCGACGCCTTCGACCGGCTCGGCCGTGCGGTGCCGGTGCTGGTCGACCTGAAGCCGTCCGGCGACCACTACATGGAGCATTTCCACCATGCCGGCGGCGTCCCGAAGCTGATGGCGCAGCTTGGGGACCTGATCGACCTCGACGCCGGGACGGTGGCCGGCGGGACGCTCCGCGACGTGGCCGCGGCGGCCGAGGACGTCCCGGGCCAGACGGTGATCCGGTCGCGGGACAACCCGATCAAGCCGCTGGGCGCGATGGCGGTGCTGCGCGGCAACCTCGCGCCGCGGGGCGCCGTGATCAAGCACAGCGCCGCGAGCCCGGCGCTGCTGCAGCACGAGGGCCGCGCGGTGGTGTTCGCCTCGATCCCCGACATGACCGCGCGGATCGACGACCCCGACCTCGACGTCGGCCCCGACGACGTGCTCGTCCTGCAGAATGCGGGCCCCAAGGGCGCGCCCGGCATGCCCGAGGCCGGCTACCTGCCGATCCCGAAGAAGATCCTCGCCGCCGGGGTGAAGGACATGGTCCGCATCTCCGATGCGCGGATGAGCGGCACCGCCTTCGGCACGATCGTGCTGCACGTCACCCCGGAATCGGCCGACGGCGGCCCGCTCGGGCTCGTCCGCACCGGCGACCGCATCCGCCTCGACACGGCGGCCCGTCGCATCGATCTCCTGGTGGACGACGCCGAGCTGGAGCGGCGCCGGTCCGACGCAGGTCCGGCCGAGCGCCCGGCCTGGGCCGCCCGCGGCTACGCGCGCCTGCTCTACGAGACGGTCGAGCAGGCCGACGCGGGCTGCGACTTCGGTTTCATGCGCGCGGCGCCGGAGACCGGCTGAACGCCGCGACCGGCGTCAGCGTCCCGCCCCGGGCAGGACGACCTCCGCGCGCAGGCCCCCTTGCGGCAGGTTGTGCAGCCGGATCTCGCCGCCATGCGCGCGGATCGCCGAGCGCGCGATGGCGAGCCCGAGGCCGGTGCCGCCGGTCTCGTCGCTGCGCGAATCGTCGAGCCGGGCGAAAGGCTCGAACATTGCCTCGACCCGGTCGGCAGGGATGCCCGGCCCGTCGTCCTCGACCCGGATGCGCACGTCCGCGCCGTCGCGATCGAGCGCGAGGCGCGCGCGTCGCCCGTAGCGGACCGCATTCTCGACGAGGTTGTCGAGCGCCCGCCTCAGGGCGTCGGGCCGGCCGGCGAAGGGAAGGGCTTCTGGGGCCGACAGGGTGACGTCGCGGCCGAGCGCGGCGTGGTCCGAGGCCAGCGTGCGGGCGAGCTCGGCGAGGTCGAGGGGGCCGCTCGCCTGCGAGGCGGCGTCGTCGCGGGCGAAGGACAGCGTCGCCTCCACCATCCGCTTCATGTCGCCCAGCGTCCGCACCATGCCGGCGCGGAGGTCCTCGTCCTCCACCATCTCCGCGCGCAACCACAGCGAGGCGATCGGCGTGCGCAGGTCGTGGCTGACGGCGGCGAGCATCCGGGTGCGATCGTTGACGTAGGCCCGGAGCCGTGCCTGCATCCGGTTGAAGGCGATCGTCATCGTCCGCAGTTCCGCGGGGCCCGATTCCGGCAACGGCGCGACCATCGTGCCGCGCCCGGCCTCCTCGGCGGCCTGCGCCAGGGCTGTCACCGGCCCGACCACCCCGCGCAGCCCGAGACCGACCACGGCGAGCACGGCGACGACGCTGGCGGCGATCTGGAACAGGCCGATGCGCATCCAGGGCGGCGTCGGCAGCGCGACCGGCGCCTCGCCGTTGAGCCAGCGCCCGTCGGCGAGGTGCACCGAGACCTGGAGCGCCTCCGGCTTGGCCCGGCGCCCCTCGGCCGGCGCGTCGTCGGCGACGTCGGCGACGTCGCGCCTGACCGAGTCGCGCTTGACCAGGAGCAGGCGCGCCTCGGTCGCATCCGCCTGCAGGCGGCGGTCGAGGCCGTGCGCCAGCCGGGCCTCGTCGGCGTCCATCGCCCCGTCGGGGACGAGGCTCGCCGGGCCGATCGAGAAGTGGTGCCTGGGCGAGTTGAAGGCCGCGATGGTGCCTGGGACCGCGTCCGCCGGCACCGTATCGAGCAGGCGGACGAGGATGGCGATGCGGTCGATCACCTGGGTGCGGCCGGCGGCGCGCCCGACGCGGGTCGCCTCGCTCGCGAACATCGCGAAGGCCGCGGCCTGCGCGGCCACCACCGCCAGCACCAGGAGCAGCGCCAGCCGCCAGACGAGCGAGCGCGGCACGAGGCGGCTCACCGGACCTCCCGCACGTCGGTGGCGAAAACGTAGCCGCCGCCCCACACCGTCTTGAGCAGCTCGGGATGGGTCGGGTCGCGCTCGAGCTTGCGCCGAAGCCGGCTCACCTGGTTGTCGATGCTGCGGTCGAAGGCCTGGGCGGTGCGGCCGCTCGTCAGGTCGAGGAGCTGGTCGCGCGACAGCACCACCCGCGGGCGCCGCACCAGCGCGGCGAGCAGGCGGAACTCCGCAGTGCTGAGCACGACCGCCTCGCCCGCCCCGTCGACGAGCTCGCGCCGGTCGCTATCTAGGATCCAGCGGTCGAAGGCGAGGCGCCGCGCGCCGGGTTCGGCGCGCTCGCGCGGCAGGGCGGCGGCCCGGCGCAGCAGGTTCTTCACCCGGGCGAGCAGCTCCCGCGGGTCGAACGGCTTGGTCACGTAGTCGTCCGCGCCGATCTCCAGCCCGACGATGCGGTCGGTCTGCTCGGCCATCGCCGTCAGCAGGATCACCGGCGTGTCGTGCACCTCGCGGATGTGGCGACAGAGCGAGAGCCCGTCCTCGCCGGGCATCATCACGTCGAGGACGACGAGGTCGATGGCGCTGGTGCCGAGGATCGCCCGCGCCGCCGCGGCGTCGGCCGCCACGCTCACCCGCAGGTCGTGCCGGCGCAGGTAGGCGGCCAGCGGATCGCGGATGTCGCGGTGGTCGTCGACGACCAGCAGGTGGGCAGCGTCCATGTCGTCGAGCCTTCGTCGTCGGGCCTTCCGCCGGCCGATCCTAGCGGCCGGGCCGGCCGGACCGCGCGGAAACAACGTCGCAAGATGTAACCGCCCGCCGGGCCTGCGACAGCTCGGCAAGAAAGTCTTCGAACCTGGGATCGTTGCGCGACAGGCGGGCGCGAAGGTCCGATCCAGGCCGCCGGTTCGGCGCGCCGCGAGGGATCGAAGCGATGACCACGGATGCGGTCCTTGCACTCAACAGGTTCGGGATCGGCGCACGGCCGGGCGAGACCGCCCGCATCGCCGGCGATCCCCGCGGATGGCTCGCCGCGCAGCTGTCCCAGCCCGCGGCGGCCCTGATCGACGATCCCGCGCTCCTGCCGTCCGATGCGGCGGCTCGCAGCCTCGCGCAGGCCCGGAACGCCAAGCGGGACCGGGCGGCGGCCGAACCCGCTTCGATGCCGGCTGCGCCCCCCCAGCCCGCGCCTCCGCCGTCCGCCGACCCCGGGCAGGTCCGGCGAACCATCGAGCGCGCCGAGGTCGAGGCCCGGCTCGCGCACGGCGCGGCGACGGAGGCCGGCTTCGTCGAGCGGCTGGCGCTTTTCTTCGCCAACCACTTCGCGGTCTCGAGCGACAAGGGGCCGGTCCGCGTGCTGGCCGGCGCTTTCGAGCGCGAGGCGATCCGCCCGCACGTGCTCGGGCGCTTCGCCGACATGCTCCGGGCGGTGCAGCGCCACCCGGCGATGCTGGTCTACCTCGACAATCAGCGCTCCGTCGGCCCCGGCTCGCCGGCCGGGGCACGGCGCGGCCTCGGCCTCAACGAGAACCTCGCCCGCGAGACGCTGGAGCTGCACACGCTCGGCGTCGACGGCGGCTACGGCCAGGCCGACGTCACGGCGCTGGCCGGGGTTCTCACCGGCCGGGGCTGGGTGCCGCCGCGGGCCGACCGGCCGGATGCCGGGCGCTTCCTGTTCGCCGCGAGCCGGCACGAGCCCGGCCCGGCGACGATCCTCGGCCGGACCTACGAACCGGGCGGCCTGGAGCAGGGCGACGCGGTGCTGGACGCGCTCGCGCGCCATCCGGCGACGGCCCGCCATCTCGCCCGCAAGCTCGCGACCCACTTCATCGCCGACGATCCGCCCGAGAGCGCGGTGGCGCGGCTCGCCGCCGCCTATCGCGACGGCGACGGCGATCTCGCCGCGATGGCCGCCGCGCTGGTCGCGACGCCGGAGGCGTGGGAGCCGGCGCCGCGCAAGTTCAAGACGCCCTACGAGTTCGTGCTGAGCGCGCTCCGGCTCGTCCCCAGTGCCGACCGACGCGACGGCCGCGTGCCGCGGGCGCTCGCCGCCTTCGGGCAGCGCACCTTCGCTCCGCCGAGCCCCCGCGGCTGGCCGGACGCCGCCGCCGAATGGCTCGCGCCGCACGCCTTCAAGGCCCGGATCGATTGGGCCGCGGAGGCCTGCGAGCGGGCGCCGCCCGCCGGCAACCCGGTCGCGCTCGCCGAGGACGCGTTCGGTCCGCTGCTCTCCGCGCCGACCCGGCGCGAGATCGCCCGGGCCGAGACCGGGGCGCAGGGCCTCGCCCTACTCCTGATGAGCCCGGAATTCCAGCGGAGATAGCGCGATGCGGCTCAACCCACCGACCTGCGGCAGCCTGCCGACCCGTCGCGGCCTGCTCGCCGCCGGCTCGACGCTCGCGGCCGCCGGCCTGATGCCGCGGATCGCTTCGGCCGCGACCCGCGACCCGCGCTTCGTCTTCGTGATCCTGCGCGGCGCGCTCGACGGTCTCGCCTTCCTCCCGGCGATCGGCGATCCGGCCTATGCCGCCTTGCGCGGCCCGCTGGCGCTGCCGGCGTCGGGCGCCGGCGCGGCGCTGCCGCTCGGCGGCCTGTTCGGCCTCAACCCGAACCTGCCGTTCCTCAAGGGGCTGTTCGATGCCCGCGAGGCCTTGATGCTGCACGCGGTGGCGACGCCCTATCGCGAGCGTTCGCATTTCGACGGGCAGGACGTCCTGGAGAACGGCACCCCGAGCCCGAACGGCAGCGGGACCGGCTGGCTCAATCGCGCGGCCGCCCTGCTGCCGTCCGCCGGCCCGGCCCGCGGGCGCGACCTCTTCGCCTGCGGCGCGACGGTGCCCCTGGTGATGCGCGGGCCCGCCCCGGTGATGAGCTGGTCGCCCGGCAACCTGCGCGCGCCGCTCGACGACACGGTGATGCGGCTGGAGCGTCTCTACGGCGAGCGCGATCCGGCCCTGCTGGCGGCGCTGGCCGAAAGCAACCGTCTCGACGCGATGCTGCCGGAGGGGGGGCAAGCGGTCGGCGGTCCCGGCCGCATCTACGCCACCCTGGCCGCGGCGGCGGGGCGGATGCTCGCCCGCCCCGACGGGCCGCGGATCGCGACCCTGGCGCTCGACGGCTGGGACACCCATGCCGCGGAGGGGCCGGCCTCGGGCCGCCTCGCCCACCTCCTCAAGGCGCTCGACGACGCGCTGGCGGCGCTGAAGGCGGAGCTCGGCCCCGCCTGGGGCGACACCGTGGTCGCGGTCGCCACCGAGTTCGGCCGCACCGCGCACGCCAACGGCACCGACGGGACCGACCACGGCACCGCGGCGGCCGCCTTCCTCGCCGGCGGCGCGGTGGCCGGCGGGCGGGTCGTCGCCGACTGGCCGGGCCTCGCACCCGCGGCCCTGCTCGAGGGCCGCGACCTGCGCCCGACCACGGACCTGCGCGCCGTGCTGAAGGGCGTCCTGCGCGACCATCTCGGCCTCCCCGACCGGGCGCTGGCCGACACCGTCTTCCCGGGCAGCGGAGGCGTCGCGCCGATGCGCGACCTCCTCGCCTGATCCCCCGTTTCCGGGGTTCGAACCCGGAAGATCCCGGTGCGGCCGGACGGGCCGCGCCTTCCATGTCCAGGAGACTCGAATGGTGAGACGACGTCTCGGCGCCTGCATCCTCGCCGGCAGCTTGGCCGGCACCCTGGCCGCGGCCGCCCCGGCCTCGGCGCTTCCCCTCGCCGGGCTCGCCGGCCCGGACGCGACCATCGTCCAGGTCTACGGCGGCTGCGGCCCGTTCGGCCATCGCGGACCCTACGGCGGCTGCCGACCCGGCGGGCAGGCCGGCGGCTACGTCCGCGGCCGCTCGTGCCCGCCGGGCTTCCACATCGGCCCGGCCGGCCGACGCTGCCGGCCGAACCGCTTCTGACGACCCGTCACGAACGACCGATGCCGGCGGCGTGCCGCCGGCCCTCACCCGTCACAGGAGGATTCCATGAAGGCATCGTTCATCACCACCCCGGTCGCGGCGGGAATCGTCGCCCTCGGCCTCGTCGGCGCGAGCGCCGGCGCCGCCGAGGCCCGCGACGGCTGCGGCCCCGGATTCCACCGCGGGTTCTACGGCTATTGCCGCCCGAACTTCGGCTACCGGCCGTTCGTCTACCGTCGCTTCGTGCATCGCCCCGCCTTCTACGGCTACCGGCGCTTCGCCTACGGCCCGCGCTGGCATCGCTGGGGCGGCCACCGTCACGTCGGCTGGGGCAGCTGGCACCGCGGATGGGGCGGCCATCGCGGATGGGGCGGCCACCACGGCGGCTGGCATCATCGCTGGTGATCGCCGGCGCACGTGAACCTGAGCCGCGTCGCCGCCTTCGCAGCGGCGCGGTTCCCGACGACGCGCGCGCAGCCTATCCGACCAGGCCGGCGAGGTGCAGGAGGATGCCGGCCGCCGCGCAGGCCGCCAGCGTCGGGATCACGCCGGCCTTGAGCCGGAACACGGCGACGAGCGCCGCGACGGCGAGGACGAGCGCCCACGGATTCAGGCTCGCGAGCACCGGAAGCTCGAGGCGGATCGGCCCGAGGGCGACGGGTTCGAGGCGGGCGAACAGCGTGTGCAGCGCGAACCAGACCGCGAGGTTCAGGATCACCCCGACCACCGCCGCCGTGATCGCCGAGAGCGCGCCGGCCAGCGCCCGGTCGCCGCGCAGGCGCTCGACGTAGGGCGCGCCGACGAAGATCCAGAGGAAGCACGGCGCGAAGGTGACCCAGGTGGTGAGCAGGCCCCCGAGCGTGCCGGCGAGCAGCGGCGGCAGGCTGCCCGGATTGCGGAACGCGGCGAGGAAGCCGACGAACTGCGTGACCATGATCAGCGGCCCCGGCGTCGTCTCGGCCATGCCGAGCCCGTCGAGCATCTCGCCCGGCCGGAGCCAGCCGAACTGCCCGACCGCCTGCTGGGCGACGTAGGCCAGCACCGCGTAGGCGCCGCCGAAGGTCACCATCGCCATCTTCGAGAAGAACAGGGCGATCTGCCCGAACACGTTGCCGGGCCCGAGGACGGCGACGATTGCCGCGACCGGCGCCAGCCAGAGCGCGGCCCAGACAACCGCCGTCAGGAGCGTGCGCGCGGGGGCGTCCCGCTCCTGCGGCAGCGCCGCGTCGCCGATGAGGTACGGTCCGGCATCCGTCCTGCCGGCCGCTCCGTGGCCGCCGCCGACCCGGAACTGCGGCAGGCCGGCCCGGCCCCCGAGATAGCCGGCGAGGCCCGCGGCCAGGACGATCAGCGGGAACGGCAGGTCGAACAGGAACAGCGCGACGAACGAGGCCGCCGCCAGCGCGACCATCGGTGCGCTCCTCAGGGCGCGCCGGCCGATGCGGAGCACCGCCTCGGCGACGATGGCCAGCACCGCCGCCTTCAACCCGAAGAACAGGCCGGCGACGACGCCGACGTTGCCCGACAGCGCGTAGACCCAGCTCAGCGCCATGATCGCGACGAGGCCCGGCAGCACGAACAGGCCGCCCGCGACCAGCCCGCCGCGCGTGCCGTGCATCAGCCAGCCGATATAGGTCGCGAGCTGCTGCGCCTCCGGCCCCGGAAGCAGCGTGCAGAAGTTCAGCGCGTGCAGGAAGCGGTCCTCGGAGATCCAGCGCCGCTCCTCGACCAGGATGCGGTGCATCACCGCGATCTGCCCGGCCGGGCCGCCGAAGGAGAGCGCGGCGATGCGGCCCCAGACGGGGACGGCCTCGGCGAGGCCGACCGCCGGCGGGGCCGTGCGGGGCGGCGCGGCGCGGCCGGGCATCGGGATCTCGGGGCCGTCGGCCATGTCGGGGTTCGCCTCCCACCCCGCCGCCTCGGCCGGGGCGTCCGGTGTGCTACGCGGTGGCGCGGGAGGCCAGCACCTTGTCGATCCGGCGCCCGTCCATGTCGATGACCTCGAAGCGCCAGCCGCCGGCCTCGAAGGCGTCGCCCGCCGCAGGGATGCGGCCGAGCTGGTAGATCACGTAGCCGGCCAGCGTCGTGAAGTCGTCGGAATCCGGCGGCTCGGCGAGCCCGAGCCGCTCGAACGCCTGGCGGGCCGGGATCATCCCGTCGATCAGGAGCGAGCCGTCGGCCCGCTCGACCACGTCGGGCTCCTCGCCGGGCTCCGGGATGTCGCCGGCGATCGCCTCGAGCAGGTCCGTCTGGGTGACGATGCCCTCCAGGGTGCCGTACTCGTCCACGACCACGGCCATGCGCATCGGCTGGCTCTGGAAGGTCTCCAGCACCGCCAGGATCGTCATGCTCTCGTGGACGACGATCGGCGCCTGCGTCGCGGAGGCGATGTCGATCGCCCGCCCGTCGAGCACCTGATCGAGCAGGTCCTGCTTGCGGACCACGCCGACGAGCTCGTCGACCTGGCCCCGGCTGACCACCACCTGGGCGTGCCCGCAGGCGCGCATGGCCTTGAGGATCGCCTCCTGCTCCGCGTCGGCGTCGACCCACTCGACCTCGTGGCGCGGGGTCATGATGTCGCTGACCCGGCGCTCGCCGATGGCGAAGATCCGCTCCACCGCCTCCTGCTGGACCTCGCGGATCAGGCCGGCCTCCTGGCTCGCCTGGATCAGCAGGTTGAGCTCGGCGGTCGAGTGCAGCGAGCCCTCGCCGTGGCCCGGCTGGAGTCCGAACAGCCGCAGCACGCCGTTGCCGAGCCCGTTGAGGAACAGGATCGCCGGCCGGAACACGAACAGGAACAGGGCCAGGGGGCGGACCACCGCGAGCGCGGTGCGCTCGCTGCGCTGGAGGGCGAGGCTCTTGGGCGCGAGCTCGCCGAGCACGATGTGCAGCGACGTGATCAGGGCGAAGGCGATCGCCACCGCGATGGAGTGGGCGGCCACCGGCCCGAGCGACAGCGGCAGCCCGTCGACCGCCGGCGCGATCAGGTGGGCGAGCGCCGGCTCGCCGACCCAGCCGAGCGCCAGCGACGACAGGGTGATGCCGAGCTGCGTCGCGGCGAGATGCGCATCGAGGCGGTCGGTCGCCCGCTGCAGCGCCGTCGCGTTCGCGCGCCGCTCGGAGACGAGCTCGGCGACGCGGCTCCGGCGTACCGAGACCAGGGCGAACTCCGCCGCCACGAAGAACCCGTTGGCCAGCACCAGGACGAGGACCGCGAGCAGCCCCAGCGCGGTCGCCCATGCATCGTCGGAAATCCGCCGTCTCCCCGCGTGTCGAACGCCCCGCCATAGCAGCCGGAGCGTCGCCCGGCCACGCCGAAGGTCGCCGAAGGCGGGCGGACCGTTCGATGTGACATCAGAAACGATGCGTTTCCATCGTTTCGATTTCAATCGGTCGGGGCAATCCTCAAGTGAGGTCCATCACCAGCGCCCAGGGGCGCCAGGCAGGAGAAGCCTCATGTCCGAGATCGGCCTCCACCACGTCACCGCCTTTTCCGGCCCGGCGGCACGCAACCGCGACTTCTACACCCGCGTGCTCGGGTTGCGGCTCGTCAAGACGACCGTCAACTTCGACGACCCGGGCACCTACCATCTCTATTACGGCGACGAGGCCGGGCAGCCCGGCACGCTGCTGACCTTCTTCCCGATCGCGCATGCGGCCGCCGGCCGGGTCGGGGTCGGCGAGACGCAGGAGACCGCCTTCCGGGTGCCGCGGGCCTCGATCGGCTGGTGGATCCACCGCTTCGTCGCGATGAATGTCGACCACCAGGCGCCGTCGAGCGCGTTCGGCGAGCCGATCCTGCGCTTCCGCGATCCCGACGGGATGCGGCTGGCCCTGGTGGGCGTCGAGGAGGCCGGCCCGGCGCCGACCCGGGACGGCGGCGACGTGCCGGCCGAGCACGCGTTGCGCGGCCTTCACGGCGTCACGCTGCTCCTGGCCGAGACCGGCCCGACCGCCGCGATCCTCACCGACGGCCTCGGGTTCCGCGAGGCCGCACGCGACGGCGCATCGATCCGCTTCGCCGGCAGCGCGGCGGCCGGCGGGTTCGTGACGCTCGCCACGGCGGCCGACCGTTCGAGCGGGCGGCCGGGGGCCGGATCGGTGCACCACATCGCCTTCCGAGCGGCCGACGACGCGGCCCAGGCGGCGATGGTCGAGCGGCTCTCGACCCACCACCGCCTCGCCGTGACCGAGCAGCGCGACCGCCAGTACTTCCGCTCGGTGTATTTCCGCGAGCCCGGCGGCGTGCTGTTCGAGATCGCGACCGACGTGCCGGGCTTCACCGTCGACGAGCCGCTCGCCACCCTGGGCAGCGCCTTGAAGCTGCCCGCCGGCCTCGAGCCGCACCGGGCGCGGATCGCGGCCGCGCTGCCCGACCTCGCCTGATCCGTCGTCCCGCCCCGCGCGAATGCGGGGCGGGATCGTCCTGCCCCACGCTTTGGGAGCCCGAACATGCCCAACCCCGATCTCGGCTTCGTCCACCGCTTCGAGCCGGGCCGCGCCCCCGTCCCGCCCCTCCTCCTCCTGCACGGCACCGGCGGCGACGAGACCGACCTGCTGCCCCTCGGTCGCATGGTCGCTCCCGGCGCGGCCCTGCTGTCGCCGCGCGGGCCGGTCCTCGAGAACGGCATGCCGCGCTTCTTCCGCCGGCTGTCCGAGGGCGTGTTCGATGCTGCGGACGTGCGGCGCCGGGCGGCCGACCTCGCCGGGTTCGTCGCCGCGGCGCGGGCGCGCTACGGGCTTCCGGCGCCGTGGGCGCTCGGCTTCTCGAACGGCGCCAACATCGCCGCCGCGATGCTGCTGCTGCACCCCGAGGCGCTGGCGGGCGCCGTGCTGCTCCGGGCGATGATGCCGCTGTCCGACCCCGCGCCGGCGGACCTCTCGGGCCGGCCGGTGCTGATGCTCTCGGGCGCGGCCGACCCGATCGTCCCAGGCGACAACGCGGCAGGGCTGGCCGCGCTGCTCGCCGCGGCCGGCGCCCGCGTCGAGCACGCGGTCCTCCCGGGCGGCCACGGCCTGTCGCAGGCCGACGTCACCCGGATCGAGGCCTGGATGACGCGCGAGGCGCCCCTGCCCTGACGCTCGGGCCGGGCGCGTTGCGCCCGCCCAGGGCCATCCCGTCGTCAGGCTCCGCCTTGGGTCGGCGCCTGCATGACAGCGCGTCGGAGTGTAGGGAGGGAACGCGCGCGCGCTGAAACCGTCGGTGCAGCGTACAAGGATCGGAACAACCCCATGGACGCCGAGCTCGCCTCCAGCCTGCGACGGGCCACCGCCGCCGCCCGGCGCCACGCCGAGAAGTTCGTCGGCCCTGCCGGCGCGGACGCCCTCCCGTGGTCGGTGGTCGATGCCTTCGATGCCGAGATCCGCGGCTCGGTCGAGCGCGACCGGCGGATCGAGGACGAGCGCGACCGCGTGCTGATCGCCGCGGTGAAGCTCGCCGACACCCGGCCGGAGGACGGGGCCGAGGCGATCGAGGCGGCCCGCGATCACCTGGTGGCGGCGATCGACTACCTGGAGCAGGCGGTGCTGCGGTTCGGCGTCGTCAACCGCGCCGGCGCGAAGCGCGGCTTCGGCTCGGCCGGCCAGCCGGTGACCGCGAGGACGTGACGTCGCCGCCGAAGCCGGGGTCTCGCCGACATCCTTTCGCACATCCTCGGCAGGCGCGAAGCGCCGTCAGCCCTCGCCGCCGCCCGCCAGGTGAAGCCTCGGCCTGAAGGGCGGCTTGCTGCCGGGGGCGTCGCCTCCGGACACCGCGTTGCGGGCATCGGCCACGGTCGCCTTGGCGGTCTCGATGGCGATGCCGACGGCGGCCATGGTCCGCATCTCCGGCGCGCGCTCGCGGGCGTAGCAGACCACGTCCGTCGCGAGCCGGTCGATCTCCCTGTTCAGGGCCTCGATGGCGGCCGGGTCGCGCAGGGTCGGGGCCTCGTCGATGATCGCCAGCAGCCGATCCGTCACCTCGTCGATCCGTTCGCGACGCAGGCCGGCCAACCGCTGGCGGAGCCAGGCCACGGCCGAGAACAGGCCGCCGGCCAGGGCCGCCAGCAGGTAGAGGGTGTCGCCGTAGCGGTCGACGAAGCTGTGCTGCTCGCGCTCGTAATAGTCGATCGCGCCGGGATGGATCGGGATTCGCGCGCTCGTGGCCGCGACCGTCGTGTCGTAGGCCGGCGCCAGCACGTACTCGGCCGCGTCGCTGGTCTTGGCCGCGGCGGTGCGCAGTTCGAATAGGTGCTGGGTCACGTCGGCCGCGACCACCCGGCTCAGGGAGGCTCGGGCCATCAGCCGGTACGAGGCGCCGACCGTCTTGACGTCGTCGCCCGGCAGCTTGGGCTTGCCGCCGAACAATCCCCCGGGGACCGTGACGGCCTGCAGGCGCGGGAAGCGCTCGATGAGGGCGGCGTCGTCGGGCACGCCGACGAAGTTGACCTTGCCGCCCTTGCTGACGGCCTTCACCGCCTCGACGAGGGCCAAGGCTTTGGGCGCCGACGGGGCGATGATGCTGACGATCGCGTCGACCTTCCTGGCCTGGAGGGCCGTGCCGACCTCGGTCGCCTCGACCGGGACGAGCAGGACGGAATGGGCCGGGACCTTCGCCCCGGCGACCTCGGTCTCCAGGGTGAGGCCGTAATAGCCGAGGAGGCTCTTCAGCAGGGAGAAGTCGGCGTCCTTGTGCGCGGCGATGCCGAGGCGCCTGCCGCCGAGCTTGGGGAAGTCGTCGATCCCGGCCGCCTCCGGCGAGACGATGATCATGGCCTGGTCCCGCAGGATTGCAGGGTCAGGCCGTTGGTCGGCAGGTCGACGTCGGGCCGGACCACGGCAAGGTCGGCCCGCCCGTCCTGGAGCGCCGCAGCGCTCTCGCGGACGTCGTCGAACGGGAGGATCTTGAGGCGGACGTTCTCGCCGCCGGCGTCGAGGGCGTCGGCATAGGCCTTGATCAGTCCGGGCTCGGTGCCGTCCCGCGGGGCGACCGCGATGACCAGCGTCGTCGCCTGGGCGAGGTAGATCGCGAGCGCGGCGGCCGCGAGGAGGACGGCGATGGCCGCCACGGCGAGCGTGCCGCGCGTGAGCAGCCATGGCGGAGCCTTCGGCATCGTCGCGATCGATCCACGGGAAACGGAGAATGCCCCGATCGCCTGAACGACCGGGGGCGGCATCAGCTCCGCCGCGGAACGGACGATGTGGTCAAATCGAGAAAACGTGAAGCGGCGTCAGGGCTCGAGGCGGATCCGCGAGCTTCCGACGGTCACGATGCCTGCTTGCCGGGGGGCCTGACGGATCGCACGCCGTGCCGAACCCGAACGCGGCGCCGCCGTAGACGAGGGCGACCGCTTTCAGAAGGCATCTCGCAACGCGGGCGCACTTTGCGCGAGGTCGCCGTCGACGCCCGCCCGGTCCTGCGTGGAGGCGGCTGTCGGATCGAACGGGGCCGTCGGCTCGCGCGCTCCCTCGGCCGCCGCATCCCTCACGCGAAGCCCAGGATCTGCGAAAGGCGCTCGCGCGCCCGGCTGACCCGGCTCTTCACCGTGCCCGGCTGGCACCCGAGGACGAGGGCCGCTTCCTCGTAGGGCAGGCCCTCCAGCACCACGAGGAGCAGGGTCTCGCGCTGGTCGACGGGGAGCTCGGCCAGGGCGGTCTGCAGCTCGATCAGCCCGATCCGATGCTCCTGCTCGGCCGGCGACGTCAGCGCCGCGGCGAAGGCACCGTCGACGTCGCGGACCTCGCGCCGGTAGCGCTTGCCCTGGTTGATGTGCGCATTGCGCAGGATCGTGAACAGCCAGGCGACGAGGTTCGTGCCGGCCTGGAAGCGGGAGCGGTGCTCCCACGCCTTCAGCAGCGTCGCCTGGACCAGGTCGTCGGCCTCGGCCGCGCTCCGGGTGCGCATCATCGCGAAGCGGCGCAGGCGCGGCACCGCCGCGATCAGGCTGTCGCTGAACACTTTCGAGACCTGCCGTTCCGCCTGGGCGTCCAGCAGGGCGGCCCTGAGCCGAAGCAGGACTTGGCCGAGCCTCGTCTCGGGGTCGGCGTCGGCGACCGCTGGGAAGAGCTCGTCCAGTCGCCGGCCGATCATGTCCTGGACATGACGGGGCAACCCCTCGTTCGGCGAGAGTTCTTCGGACGCAGTACTGATGTGCATGAGGAGGGGGCGTCCTTTGTTCGTAGAGGAAGTCGCTTTGCCTGCCCCTCTACGGTCCGGCTCGTGCCCCGGGTTCTGGATGATCGATCACGTTCACGTCAATGATCCAGCTATACCAGTTCACGCCGAGCCCGGCCGCGGAACCCCGGCATCGCGACGTCGTCCCGGGCATCGCTCGGACCGCGGCCGACGCCGACGCCGATGCCCCTGGCGCGCGCGTTCGCCGGAACAGCCGTGCGCCGACGATGGCGCCCACGGGGCATGGTGCGGCCTGCCGATCGGTTTGCATGCCGCTCCTGTTCGTCGCGTTCTGACGTTGCCGGCCGGCGTCGAGGACCGCGGTGCAGGGACGCGGCCTTGCTTTCGCTCATCGGCCTGCTTGTCGGGATCGGGCCGCGGGCGCGGCGTCGAGCCGGGGGCCTGCACGGTCCGGCTCGATCAGGTCGCGGCGACGGCCTGTGGAAGATCGGCCGGCGCACCTACGGCGCGGGCGACCGGTACGCGGTGATCGACGACGCCAACCGGAGCCAGATCCGCGATCCCGGCCTGATCGATCCCGGGCAGATCTTCGTGCGGCCGGGCGAAGACGCGACGATGGCCGAGAAGGACGAGAGGCGCGGCCGACCGGTCGAGGCGGTCGTCCAGGCGACGCCTTGAAGGATGAGGCGGGGCGGCTGGCGGCGCGCCCCCAGCACAGGCGTCCGACTGTACCAGTTCGGCCGAAAACAAATCCTGGAACCGCGGGCGGACGTCGCTGTTTCGCGCTTCGGTTTTCTTGCGGTCGAGAAGGTGGGCAGGGTGGTTGCGGGCGTCGACAGGCACGAGCTCCGGCAGATCGTCGCCGGCCTCAGCGAAGGGGTGATCCTGGTCGAGCCCGACCAGACCATCGCCTACGCCAACGCGGCAGCGCTTGCCATGCACGGCGCCGAATCCCTCGGCGAGCTCGGCGAGACGGTGGAGATCTACCGCGAGCGCTTCGCCCTGCGCTACCGCAACAACCACACCCCGAACCAGTATCCGATGGAGCGGGTCGTTTCCGGAGAGCGCTTCCACGACGTCATCGTCGACGTGAAGCGCACCGACCGGCCCGGTGTCGACTTCGTCCATTCCCTGCGCAGCCTCGTGGCGACCGACCACGCGGGCACGCCGAGCTGCCTCGCGCTGATCCTCAAGGACGTTTCCGAGCAGTTCGAGGCCGAGGACCGCTTCGAGACCACCTTCAACGCCAACCCGGCCCCGGCGGTGATCTGCCGCCTGTCCGACCTGCGTCACGTCAAGGTCAACACCGGCTTCCTCGAGATGACCGGCTACACCCGCGATGCCGTGATCGGTCGCAGCGTCTACGAGGTCGACGTGCTGGCCAACGCCCGCAACCGCGACCTGGCGGTCAACCGGCTCAACGCCGGCGCCACGATCCCGCAGATGGAGGCGTGCCTCGACCTGCCGGACGGCGGCACACGGTTCGTGATCGTCGCCGGCCAGCCGATGGAGCTGGGCGACGAGCCGTGCATGCTGTTCACCTTCGCCGACCTCGAGCTGCGCAAGAAGGCCGAGACGGCGCTGCGCCAGAGCGAGGAGCGCTTCGCCAAGGCGTTCCGGCTGACGCCGGTGCCGACCCTGCTCGCGCGCGCCGACGGCTTCGGGATCACCGGCGTGAACGACGCCTTCGCGCGCGTCTTCGGCTACGCCGCCGACGCCGTCCTGGGACGCTCGCCCGCCGAGTTCGGCCTGTGGGTCCACGATGCGGCGCGGTCCAAGTTCGAGACCGCCCTGTTGCGCACCGGCTTCGTGCTCGGTCTGGAGGTCTGCCTGCGCCACGAGGACGGGACGAACCTCGATTGCCTCGCCTCGGCCGAGCGCGTCGAGATCGGGGACGCCGTCTTCGCCCTGCTCGTCCTGCAGGACATAACCGACCGCAAGCGCAGCGAGCGGGACATGTTCGAGGCGGTCGAGGCGGTGATGGCCGACACCTCCTGGTTCAGCCGCGGCCTGATCGAGAAGCTCGCCAACCTCCGGCGACCGGGGACCGGCCACAAGGACGGCATCGCCCCGAACATCACCGTCCGGGAACGCCAGATCCTCGACCTGATCTGCCAGGGCCAGGGCGACGAGGCGATCGCCAAGCGCCTCAACCTCTCCAAGAACACGGTGCGCAACCATTCCGCGTCGCTCTACCGGAAGCTCAACGTCCACAAGCGCACGGAGGCCATCGTCTGGGGGCGGGACAACGGGTTCCCGCTGTCGCCGACCGAGAAATAAAGACTACCCGACTGGTACGTCTGCATCATTGTCCCGCCGGATCGGCGGACCATCTCAGGCAACGAACTTCGTCTCGGTCGCTGCGGAGACACCGATGAGCGCACAAAAGTCATCCGAGGCTTCGGAAAAGATAAAGGGCTCGGTCAAGGAAGCCATCGGCAAGTTGATCGGCGACGAAAAGGCCGAGACCGAAGGCAAGGCTCAGCAGAAATTACCGAGTGATGCGGTGAAACCGAACGTCGGGCCCAAGACGTAGCATCGACGACACTGCGCACCTCCTGCAACGTTTTTAACTCAGGATACAAACATCATGGTTGATACGGATCGGGTCACGGGTGCCGCCAAGGAATTCGGCGGCAAGGTGCAGGGCGCCGTCGGCGACCTCACCGGCTCGAAGCGGGACTCGGTCGAGGGCCGCGCCCGCGAGGCGCAGGGCTTCGCCGAGAACCTCTACGGCCAGGCCAAGGACACCGTGCGCGACGCCGCCGAGCACGTCGCCGACGCCGCCCGCGACATCGGCGGCCGGGTGCGCGATGCGGTCGGAAGCCTCGTCGGCTCCGACGACGTCGAGGACCGCGCGCGCCGGGCGCAGGGCGCCTCCGAGGACGGCTACGAGCGCGGCGAGCGCTACGTCCGCAGCGCCGGCGGCAACGCCTACGACCGGGCCGAGGACGCCTACGAGACCGGCGCCCGGTCCCTGCGCCAGGGCGGGCGCGAGGCCGCCGGCCGGATCGCCGAGCACCCGATGGCCGCGCTGCTCGTGGCCGGCCTCCTCGGCTACGGCCTCGGCCTGCTGATCCACGGCCGCGATTGATCGGCCCGGCCGCGCGTGCTCGCGCGGCCGCTCATCCCGCCTCCACCCACCGACCCCTCGAACGACCGAGCTTCTCGGACGACCGACGACCCGGAGTACCCGTACGTGTCCACTTCCCCCCTCCTCGCGACCCCTCCCGCCGCGGCCTCGGCCGACGTCCGAACCGTCCTGCTGAACCAGGTGTCGTGGGGCGCGATCTTCGCCGGCGCCGCGACGGCGCTGGTGACCCAGGTCATCCTCAACATGCTCGGCGTCGGCGTCGGCCTGTCCAGCGTCGGCGGCCCGGCGGTCGACAACCCGACCGCCTCGACCCTGTCGCTCGGCGCCGGCCTCTGGTTCGTCGGCTCCGGCATCGTCGCCTCGCTCGCCGGCGGGCTCATCGCCGGGCGCCTCTCGGGCAAGCCCGTCACGGGGGCTGCCGGCCTGCACGGCCTCGTCGCCTGGGCGGTGACGACCCTCGTCGTGCTGTACCTGCTCACCTCGGCCGCAGGCGGCCTCATCGGCGGCGCCTTCTCGGGCGTGACCAGCACGCTCGGTGGCGCCGGCTCGCTCGTCGGCGGCACCGTGAAGACCGCGGCGCAGGCGGCGGCCCCGTCGCTGGCGCAGATCTCGAACCCGCTCGACGGGATCGAGAAGTCGGTGCGCCAGCAGGCGGCCGGCCAGGACCCGCAGGCCCTGCGCGATGCCGCCGCCTCGGCGGTCCGTGCCCTGCTGTCCGGCGACCCGGCCCAGAAGGCCCAGGCCGAGAACCGCGCCGCCGACGCGCTGGCCAAGGCCCAGGGCATCCCGGTCGACCAGGCCAAGACGCAGATTCAGAACTACGAGAAGCAGTACGACGCCGCGCTCGCCGACGCCAAGCAGAAGGCGTCCGCCGCAGCCGAGGCCACCCGCAGTGCGGCCACGCAGGGCGCGTTCTACGGCGCCCTCGCGCTGATCCTCGGCGCGCTCGCGGGCTTCCTCGGCGGCCGCCTCGGTGCCCCGAAGCCGCCGACCCTGGTCGCCGGCTACGACGCCCGCCGCGCCTGAGCCGAGTCCCGGCTGAACTCGAGCTCGGCTCAGCCCGACGCTCGGCGAACGACCGGCCGGTCCATGCGACCGGCCGGCCCCCCCGAACCCGTCCCTTCCCGCGCAAGGAGCCATCCCATGAGCAGCACCACCGACAAGCTGAAGGGCCTCGCCAACGAGGCCGCCGGCAACATCAAGCAGGCCGCCGGCAAGGTCACCGGCAACGACGGCCTGATGGTCGAAGGCAAGGCCCAGGAGCTCAAGGGCGAGGCCCAGCGCACCGTCGGCGAGGCCAAGGACGGCGTGTCGTCGCTGGTCGACAAGGTCGGCGGCAAGCGCTGATCCGGCACGGCGGCGGGCGACCCGACCGGGGCCCGACCGCCGCCCGATACTTCGAAAGCCAGGAGAGATCCATGAACGGCGACCAGTTCCGCGGCGCATCGCGCCACCTCAAGGGCCGTGCCCAGAGCGCGCTCGGCGGCCTCACCGGCGACCCGGGCCGCCAGGTCCGCGGCGCCGTGAACCAGGCGGCCGGCGGCGCGCAATACGCCTACGGCCGCGCCCGCGACCGGGCCGAGGACCTCCTCGATGACGGGCGCGCCCTCGCCCACGCGGTCGAGGACCGGGCCGGCCGCTGGATCGACGAGGGCCGCGATCTCACCCGCCACGCCCGCAAGCGCGGATCGTCCTACGGCCAGCAGGCAGCGCGCTACGCCGACGACAACCGCGTCTCCGCCCTGGTCGGCCTCGCCGCCGTCGCCTTCGCGGTCGGCTGGCTGTCCCGTTCCAGGTCCTGAACCCATCCCATCGGAGACGCATTCCATGATCCGCAAGCTGCTCACCGCCTTTCTGCTCCCGAAGGTCATCGCCTACGTCAGCCGCCGCCTCGCCGGCCGCTCCGCCGCCCCGCCGAACCGCCGCGGCTACTGAAGCATCCCCCTTCCCCCGCCCATCAGGAGACGATCCACGATGAAGCTGACCCTCGCCCGCGCCGCCACCGTCGCCGCCACCCTGGTCGGTCTGCCGGCCCAGGCCGCCCCGGCATCCAGCGCCCCCGTCGAGGCGCTGGTGCGCGGTGACCTGCCGACCGGCTACGTGCAGTATCGCCGCTTCGGTCATCGTCACGGCTGGCGCGGCGGGCGGGGGTACGGCTATGGACGCGGCTACGGCCATCGTCGCGGGCCCGGCGTCGGCGCGGCGGTGGGCGCGGGCGTCGCAGGCCTGGCGGCCGGGGCGATCATCGGCGGCGCCATCGCGAACGCGCAGGCGCAGGCCGCGCCGGTGGTGGTGCAGGGCGGCCCGGATCCCGAGGCGGTCGCCGCCTGCGCGCGCCGCTTCCGCTCCTACGATGCCGCCAGCGGGACCTACCTCGGCAACGACGGCGACCGTCACCCCTGCCCGTGATCGCAGACCCCGCCGGGCTCGCCAACGCTGCGGGTCCGGTCCCCCGATCCTGAGCGCGCGGGACGCCGCGCGGATCGGCGGGCGGCGCTCGCTCCCGCTCCCTTCGAGCACCGGTCCGGTGCCGGACCTTCCACCTTCCAACCCAAAAGGACGACCGATGAGCAAGGGCTATCCCTCGATGACCGCGCTGCTGGGCCTTCTGGCCGTGGCCGGCTACCAGAACCGCGACAAGCTCGCCGAGCTCCTAAAGGGGCATGATGCGACGCCGGGGCACGCGACGATTCCGCCGGTGTCGAGCCGCTCCACGACCTCGTCCGGCAGCGGCGGCCTCTCGAGCCTGGGCGGGCTCCTCGGTGGCGTCGGCTCGGCCGGCGTCGGCGGCCTGATCGCCAGCGGCCTGAGCGAGCTCGTCGACCACTTCACCAAGGGCGGCCACGGCGAGACGGCGAATTCCTGGATCAACCAGGGCGCCAACCGCGACATCCACGAGGCCGATCTCGAGCGCGCCATCGGCCCGGAGACCCTCGACCACCTGACCCAGCAGACCGGCCTGAGCCGCTCCGCGCTCCTGTCGCGCCTCTCGCGCGAGCTGCCCTCGGCCATCGACCGCTACGCCGCCGACGGTCGCAAGCTCGCCTGACGCCGAACGACGATGCGGCCGGCGCGCGAAGACGCCGGCCGTCAGGGCGCGCCGCGTCGTCTCGTGGATCGTCGCGCATGCGGCCCGGGATCGGGGCCGTCCGATGTACGGCGGGAAGGGTGCGTCGACTGCGTCAACGGCTCGGTGGCCGCGAAGCGTAGCCTTTCGTGACGTCTCGGCCTGCGCGGCGCAGCGCCGGCTGCGAGGCGCCAACGCGATGGCGCGCGGACCGGATCGACAAGCCCGGCCGCCTCGCTCCGCATCTTAGGCCAGGACCAGGATCGTCCCGAGCACCAGTAGCACCAGGAGGCCGGCGAGCAGGACGACGCGTCCGACCGGCTCGGTCTCGTCGGCCTCGGGCTCCGCCGCCTCGGCCGCCGGCGCGGCGGCCGCGACCGGCTCGCCCTCGCCGGTCGGTGCGATCACGCGGGGCACGCCGGGCTCCGGGCTCGCGAGGGTCAGGCGCGGCGCGGCGTCGGTCTCGGCGCGCGGGCCGAACGCATCCGGCTCCACGCTCACCCCCGCCGCCTCCAATTCCAGCATCACCAGGACGAGGGCGTCGACGTCGAAGGTCTCGACCGGCAGAGCCGCCTGAAGCTCGCTCGCGGTCAGCTCCCCGCGCTCGCGCCCCAGGGCGATCAGACGGTCGAGCGTCGCGCGGTCGATCGTGCCTGCCATCCGTTTCCTCCCGCCGTTTCCCCTGCGATAAGTGGCACCGGGCAAGCGGGTTTCACGGACCTTCGCGGGCGCGCGCGGGCGCGCGCGGGCTCGATGCGGCGCGTGCGCGGATCCTGGCGCCGGGGCCGATCGTCAGTACAGCGCCCTGGCCAAGCCGATGAGGCTGTCCTCGCGATCGATCGCCTCGTCGGCATCCGGGCGCGTCAGCTCGGTCCGGAACTGCCCCGGCGGGAGGCCGAAGGCCGCCGCGAAGGCGCGGCTGCAATGGCTTTCGGTGGCGAAGCCGTGGGCGTAGGCGAGGCTTCCGAGACGGCGCGTCTCGCCGGGGCGCAGGAGGGCGCGGCGCAGCTCGTCCAGGCGTCGCTGCTGGATGAACCGCCTCACCCCGCCATCCACGCCGAAGACCCGGTACAGGACGGAGCGCGAGATCCCGATCCCGTCCGCGACGGCATGCGCGTCGAGGTTCGGGTCCGGCAGGCGCGTCGCGATGAAGGCCTCGGCACGCCGGCGCCGCAGCGCGTCCCCCGCCTCGGCCGGAAGCGCCTCGGCCGAGGCCGGCAGGCCCCTGAGGCCTAGGCTCAGCAGGTTGATCGCCGCCGCTGCGACGTGGGCCGACGGATCCGGCCGCAGCGATGCGGATCGCCGCGTGAGCGAGGCCAGGAAATCCGTGAGCAGGCCGCAAGCCGCGGCCGGCAGGACGGTGCCGTGGATCCCGGCCGGATCGGAGATCGCCTCCGCGACGTGGGCGCGTGCCATTTGAATCGAGAGCAGGTCCGCGCGCGTCGTCATGCGGGAGACGTGGGGGCGGCTCGTGTCGAGCACGACGACCTCGCCGGGCTGAAGCCGCCGCTCGGCACCGGGCGGACCGGACACGAAATCCCCGGATCTGAGGAGATGGAGCGTGATGTGATCGAAGCCGTGGCGGCCGACGCACGCCCAGGTGCGGTTCGACAAGACGCCTTCCACGCGCCGTTCATGCAGCACCAGGCGCGGGAGGCGGATGACGTTGAGGCGCGCGCTGAAGCCGGCGCCGATCCGCGACAGGTCGGCGACACCGCCGTAGAGGCGGTGATAAGCTTCGAAATTCTCGACGTCCAACTGCAGACCCCAACGCGCCCGAGGCATGCCGTCAGACGCCAAGCAACGGCACGGCTTCGGGCATTGTTCCGCTTGATATCGGCAACCTTAGATAAGCCTGACTTCACCTTTGCGTGATCTCTGATCGTGGCTTCCTCGCCGGCAGCCACGTGCGGCCTGCGCAATCCGCGTCGGCGAGCCGGCTGATGCCCGGCATCCCGCTTCCCATCCGTCGCGCAGGCAGGCTGTCGTCGGCAGCCTCCGTGCCGGCGAACGGGTGAGCCTGGTCGCTCTCTGGCATTTACCGCGGGCTCCACGCGGTCGCGGTCATGCCGACGCGGAGCGACATCGTCGGGACGGCGATCCCCCCGTCGTCCCGTTCGATCGCGCTTTCCGGCACAGGGCGTGGAACGCTTTCCTCGACGTCGCCGTATCTGGTCCGCGTCCCGCCCCTACCCAGGCGAGGACCGTTTTTGCGTTCGGAGACTTCGATTTCGAGGCGATCCGTCTCGGAGGGCCGATGGCGCCGGCCAGGCGCGCCGAACGACGTGCTCGCCTCGCTCCACGGGAGTCGGACTTGAAAACCCTGGTTGCGCTGGTCCTCTCCATGGCGGTGTTCCTGGCACACGGTGCCGTGGCGCAGACGACGGAGGACGATCCGGGTTCGACGAGCTCTGAGGAGGCGAGGCCGGGTCCGCCGCCGCCGCTTCCCGACCTGTCCGATCCGAACTCCCGCACCGGAGAAAGTCTGGGAGAGCCCGATGCGCGATCGGGCATTCCCAAGACGCTGCGTGGGTCGGCCAGCAAGTCCGGCGGACCGGCGAACGACCTGAACCCGAGCGGCACGCCGCAGGAGGCGCCCCCGCCGAAGGGCGACCTCGCGAACGTGCTAACGGGCAAGGAACTGTTTCACGGCAACTATTGCGGTGCGGGCCAGCGCGGCGCCGACCTGCCGCCGACCGACGCCCTCGACGCCGCCTGCCAGCGCCACGACGCCTGCTACGATGCGGCCGGGCACCGCTCGTGCGCGTGCGACCAGGCACTTAGGCGCGAGGCGACGGCGGTATCGGAACGACCGGACGTCCCGCTCGAGGTTCGCCGGCGGTCGCTGAGCGTCGCCGAGGCCGCCGATGCGATGAATTGCCGGGCGCCCTGAGCCGGGCCCGGCACGCGGTCGCCCTCGTCGGCCGGGACCCTGGGACGGCACAGGTCGGATCGGTTCGGCATCGCCATCCGCCCTGTCGGGGCCGGTCGAGACGCCGCAAATGAGCGCCCGATCCGTCGCGGTCGAGGGCGACGGGGACGGTGCGCGGCTCCGGAACATTCGCCTCGTGGACGTTCGCGGCCTGGAGAGCGACCGGCCGAGCGGAACGGTCGTCGACGCCGTGCCGTCCTTCGCGTGGGCAGCGCGGAATCCTCAGTGTTTCAGCAGCTGCGAAGCCCGTGTGCGCTTCATCGCCGAGCGGATGGAGCCGAGGAAGGGCCCTTTCGCGGCAGAGTCCCTTCGGTCCCAGGACGACGCGCCTCGACCGCTCCTGCCGGCGCCCTGGTTCGTCGCTGGATCGACGTGGGTCATCAAGGTCCCGCAGACGCGAACCGAAAGGCTATCGAACCGCTTGAAGGCGGCCGCGATGGTCTCCCGAGGCGTCGTGCCCCACCGGGCGAGATGAACCACGAGATCGGCCAGCCTTGCGAGCGGCAGAAAGTCGAGCGACTGCAGAACCGGCGGAGCTTCGAGGATGATGATCTCGAACGAGGACCTCACCCGTTCGATGAAGGCTGCGAGACGCATGCAGGTGAGATGGTCGGAAGCGATCCAGCGTGGCGCTGCCAAACGGACGACCGGATCGTCGGCGAAATCCCTCAGGAAGGCATCAGGGTCGCTCACCGCCGCATCGAGCGGCAGGGATAGGGTGCCTGTTTCCTCGGTCGACCGCGACGCGACATCGACGATGAGAGCTCTCCCGCCGTTCCTGGCCGCCTCGGTCGCCAGGGCGCGGCCGACGTCCGACTTGCCTTCCTTGGCAACCGACGATGTGATGAGGAGGACGCGGCCGAAGGCGGCGGCGGTCTGCACGTCGATCGAGGCCGCCAGGAACCGGATCGCCTCCTCGAAAAGGCGCTTGTCGCTCGGCTTCGGGCGCTTCGGCTGGTCGGGGATCATGCCGAGGCACGGCGTCTGCGTCTCGGCCGACAGCTCGGCCTCCGAGCGGAGGCCGTCGTGCCGGTTCTCCAGCAGGTAGGCGCCGCCGATCCCGATCGCCGTCGCGCCCAGCATCGCCACGGCGAAGATCACGACTGGGTTCGGTCCCGAGGGAAGCGGGATCGCCTCGGCCCGCATCACGACCTGCGCGCTGGTGGACGCCAGGCCCGCTGCGGCGATGGCCTGGGCATAGCTTTCGGTGAGCACCTTCAGCCTGTCACGCAACGAGGTCGCGTCGAGTTGAAGGCTCTTCAGCTGGGTCTCGCGCTTCTTGGAGTCGATCGCGGTGTCCTTGGTCTGCCTGATGTGAGCCGCGAGCGCTGCCTCCGCGTCGGCGGCGGATCTCAAGCGGCCGTCCAATTCCTTGATCGCTCCCTCGATCTCCGCGTGGAGGCGCGTCTCCGTGTCGTCGAGCGCGGATCGCGCGCGCGAGAGGCCGGGATGCTTCGGTCCGTTGAGGGCGAGTTCCGCCAGGTCCCTCCGCTGCTTCTCGCGGTTCTCCAGAAGTTCCCGGATCACCGGAGCACCGGCGAGGTCTTCCGCGGACGGAACGCCTCCGGCGACGAAGACCTCTTTGGCGTGTGCGACCCTCGCCTCCTCGGCCAGGCGCAAAGCGGTCGCCGCATCGAGACGGGCGGACAGGTTCTGCAGTTGCTGCTGTGGCATTCCACCGTCGGTCGACAGCTCGAGAAATCCCGACTGGCGCCGATACGCGTTCACGGCCGACTCGGCGATGTCGAGCGACGCGCGGGTCTGACGGATCTGCGAGGCGACCCAGTCGCTTGTCCGCTGGGCAGCCCTGACGCCGGTCTCCATGTTGTTGCTGATGTATTCGTCCAGGAACGCATTGACGATCTTCGCTGATCGCTCCGGATCGGCCGAAGCATACGAAACGCCGATGATGTAGGATCGAATGTCGTTGGTGACGGAGAGCCCCTGAAGAAGTGCGTGCGCGATCAGGTCTTCGCGAAACGTCTGGTCCGAGGACGGCGTCTGCCAAGGGCGAATGGTGCGGAGATTGTCGGGCAGCCAGCTTTCGAAACGAAGGATGAACGGGGTCGCGGGCGCAAACTCCGGGTCTGCCGCCAAGTTGAGGCGGGCGACGACCCGGCGGGCGACGGCCCTGGAGCGGAGCAGGCGCGCTTCGCTCTCCACGAGGGCCGACGCTTCGACCGCCGTTCCGGTCGATTGCGCCGATGATCCCGTCCGCGTCTGCTCGTCGCGGCTGAAGGTCAGCTGGATCAAGGCGTCTGCGGTATAGGTCTTCTTGATGAGGATCAGCCCGGCGATGCCCATCACGAACCCGGCCACCAGCGCCACCCCGATGAGCCGGCGGCGACGCAAGATCATCTTGATCGCCGACTGCGCGACGCCGTCGTAGTGATCACGGACGCTCGTCTCCCTGAGGTGGGGATCGAACCGCGGCAACTGGTTCATGTCGTCCTCGTCGTTGAAGGCTGTCGGATCGTCTTCGAGGCGTAGAGCATCCGCTCGGCCGCCCGGTGGTCTGGCATCGGTGGCGCCTTCCGGGGCGCCGCTCGCGGTCGGGCCGGGTACGCGGTCGGACGATGCCCGCGGCGCCGATCGGTTATCGAAGCAGAGCGCCCGGGTACTTGTCGGTCGGATCCGCGGAGGTCCATGTGGTCGGGCGTTGCGCTGCGCGGTCGGAGGCCGTGGCATTGGCGGTGACGCCGTTGCTCGCGCCGCCTTGCGCCAGGGCATCCGACGCTGCGCCGTCCCGGCGGATCTCGACGATCTCGCCCGGCGCAAGGACCGTGGTCAGCGTCACGCGCACGGTCTCCGCCTTCCCGTTCTGGCGCCGGGTGACGAAGGCGCTGCGGTTCAATTCCTGCGACGTGGCGATGCCGAGGGTGCCGCCCTGCTGGATGCGCGCTTCGCGGACCTCCCGCGCCGTGGGGAGGCTCGTCTCGACCTCGGCCAGGCGAGAGCGCAGCTCCTGCAACTCGACGATGACGCGCCGCTTGTAGGTGTTCCGCGTGTCGAGCACGCGCACGGCGAGATCGCCGATGCCCAGCTCGAGACGGGCCAGCTCCGAGGAGAGGCGCGCGATGTTTCCCTTGTTGCGCGCTTCCTCGCGCTTGAGCTCGATCCCGGTGTAGCGCCGCGCGAGACCGTCGCTCATGAGCTTGTTGTAGTCGGCAAGATGGTCCTGGATCAGGTTCAATTGCACCTGCTCGGAAGCCGACTGGGCCTTGTTTCCCACGATTTCCGCTTCGAGCCGGGGCTTCTGCTCCTCGAGCAGCGAGACCTCGGCCTTCAGAGCCTTCTGCTGGGTCTCCAGCATCTCGCGTTCCGCCTTCAGGAGGGCGCGCGTCCCATCGTCCTCGGTCAGCTCGGCGGGAAGCGCGAAGCTCGGCGCGTCGTTGAGCTGCGCCGACAGGCGAGCGCGGCGGACCAGGAGCGTACGGCGGGTCAGCTCGAGCGCTCGCACGCGCTCCTCGGCCAGGAGAAACTCCGTGCGCAGCCCGATCTGCGCCTGCTCGGGCAGCGCATATCCCCCTGCCAGGGCGATGGCACTCTGGACGGTGGCACCGTAGCGGAACGGATAGCTTCCCGGGGATTTGACGTCGCCCATCACGTAGATCGGCCGCATCTCGGAAATCCGGGCGCTCACGACCGGCTGATGGAAGTAGCCGTCGGCGAGCCTTTCCGTCACACGCTTCTGAAGCTCGGGCAGCGTCAGATCCGCGACCGCGACGTCGCCGACGATGGGAAGCAGAATGCTGCCATCGCCGCCGACCACGTAGTCCCCGGCCAGCTCCGGCTGACCGAACACGGACAGGGTGATCTTGTCGCCGGACGAGATCCGATAGACCGCGTCCTGCGCGTGGGCGGAACATCCCACCGCGATCACCGCCAGGACGGCGAGCACCACCGAGCCGAGGCGGCCGACCCATCGAGAGAGCTCATGCATGGCGACCGACCTGTCTTCCCGTCGAGACCCGAATGGATCATCTCGAAATCGCGTCTGCGTTCATCCGGCGCGACCGCGAAAGCCTACGGTGCCTCGGCTTCGCTCGACGCTATTCTTCGGGACAGCGGCGCAGCTCTTTGGGCACTAATACCGATGCGTGCTACGAGATCGCATCGTCGAGCGGCTTCTGCGTCGTCATAAGACTTGCGACGCGCCGTCTCCGCAGCCGTGCCGACCACCGTGATCGGATGCCGCGCGTTTCAGGGCGTGAAACCGTGACGCGAGCGCCGCCCGATAGACGGAGATCAGGGCCTTCGTCGTGATCGGCTCGGCCCAGCGCTGCTCATAGACCGCGCGCCCGGCACGTCCCATGCGCCGCGCCTCGGCCGGATCGCCGGAGATCCGCCTCAGGGCACGGGCGAGATCCCCTGGGTCGTCGGGTTCCACGAGAAGGCCGGTGACGCCGTCCTCGACGAGTTCGGCGAGCGAGCCGATGCGCGATGCGATCACCGGGGTGCCGGCGGCGAACGCCTCGATGATCACCATCGGGAGGCCCTCGTACCAGAGCGAGGGCACGACCAGGGCTCGGGCACGCGCGATCGCCGCCTGCGTCTCGGCCGGTGCGAGAGCACCGTGCGGGACGAGCCAGGGGCCGGCAGCGACCTCCGATCGCATCGGACCGTCACCGGCGACATCGACCGGCAACCCTGCCTGCGCGGCGGCCTGGGCCAGCACGGACAGGCCCTTCTCGGGGCTGAGGCGACCGGCATACAGGAGGCGTTGCCGCGGGCCGTCGAAGACGGGGCCCGGATCCGCGAGACCGTTGGGCTTCACGAAGATCCGCTCGGCGGGAACGCCGGCGCGAGCGAAGCGATCGCGGGCGAAGCCGGTCAGGGCAATGAACGCGTCGACGTCGTGCTTCCAGGTGCCCACCCGGCGGTGATGGGCGATCATGCGGGCGACCGCGAGGGATCCGATCCGCGAGCCGCGGTAGCAGCCATGGACGGCCGCGGCGTACGGCGTGCCCGCGATACAATCCTCGCAGGGCCGTCCGTCGCGCAGGAGGAGCGCGCCGGCGCAGACGATCCTGTAATTGTGCAGGGTCTGCACGGTGGCGGGGCCGACCGCGCGAACCGCCGCATGAACCGCCGGGGAAACCAGCGGGAACGTATTGTGGACGTGCACGACGTCGGGGCGGAAGTCGCGAACCGCTTCCAGGACACGGGCGATCCCGCGCGGCGCGTGCGCGGCCTCGATGGCGACGCGCAAGCGGGCGACGGGGCTGTCGATGATGTCGTTGCTGACGAGAACGGTCTCGACCCGGCAGCCGGCCCGCGCGAGCGCCACCGCTTCGCCCTCGACGACGGCGTCCTCGCCACCGCGGATCTGGTAGCGGTTGTGAGAGATGAGAACGCGAAGGCTAGTCATCGCCACCGAGCCGACTTGATTGAGGGAAGAATTTCCGGGTTTTTTCGGACAAAAAATTTCATCGCAAGCGTATAAGACTATGTAATACCATATAACTTGATCGAAAAAATATCAGATATCTCTGATGCAATGATGATCCGGTTCAGGCCGGAGCACCAACCATAGCTGAGCGCCGCATAAGCACACGCCCGTCAGCGGGAGTAGTGCGAAAGGGTGGCGTTCCACGCTCGGCATCCTGCCGATGAACGGTTTGGCGCCGCGTCCGGCAAGCGCAAGCTCAAGGCCGCCACGCTCCGATCGAGCAGCCAGGGTTTCCGAGCCGATGCGTCCGAAGCATCGGTCGGGAGACGTGATCGGCAATCGAGAGCAGGACGCGACATCATCGTACGGGGATGGAGACAATGAAGAAACGCGTGCTCATCACCGGAGGGGCCGGTTTTATCGGGTCGCATCTCTGCGCCCGGCTACTCAGGGAGAACAACGACGTCTTGTGCGTCGACAACTTCTACACCGGATCGCGAAGCAACGTCGCCGAGCTCGCCCACCAATCGGCTTTCGAGCTTCTGCGGCACGATGTGTCTTTTCCTCTCTATGTCGAGGTCGACGAGATCTATAATCTCGCCTGCCCCGCCTCCCCGATCCACTACCAGCGCGATCCCGTGCAGACGACGAAGACGAGCGTCATGGGAGCGATCAACATACTGGGCCTGGCGAAGCGCCTGCGCATTCCCGTCCTCCAGGCATCGACGAGCGAGGTCTACGGCGATCCCGACGTCCATCCGCAGCCGGAAGCGTATCGCGGCCGGGTCAGCATCACCGGACCGCGGGCCTGCTATGACGAGGGCAAGCGCTGCGCCGAAACCCTGTTCTTCGACTATCAGCGGCAGCATCGGCTTCCGATCCGGGTCGCGCGGATCTTCAACACCTACGGCCCCCACATGCATCCGCAGGACGGCCGGGTCGTCTCCAACTTCATCATCCAGGCGCTGACCGGCGAGCCGATCACCCTGTACGGCGACGGATCGCAGACCCGTTCCTTCTGCTACGTCGACGATCTCGTCGAAGGACTCGTGCGTCTGATGGCGATGGATCAGGACCTCGAGGCCCCGGTCAATCTCGGCAACCCGGTCGAGATCACCATCGCCGAGCTCGCGCACCGCATCATCGACCTGTGCGGCTCCGGTTCGGCCATCGTGTACCGACCCTTGCCGCAGGACGATCCGACCCAGCGCTGCCCCGACATCGGTCGCGCGCGGAACCTGCTGCACTGGACGCCGAAGGTCGCTCTGGATGACGGATTGAAGCGCACCATCGCCTATTTCGAAGCGCTGCTGGCAGGTCCGGGCGGCACGGTCAGCCCGCTTCTGAGGGCCGCCTCATGAGCGCTCCGTCAAGGCCTCCGTGCGTCGAGATCCTCGGCGTTCCGGTGAGCGCCATCACCCTCCAGGATGCGGTCATGACGATCGATGCCTGGATCCGGTCGCGCCGGCGCCACTACGTCTGCGTCACCGGGGTCCACGGCATCATGGAATGCCGGCGCGACGCCGCCCTGCGCGAGATCCATGCGAGCGCCGGCATGGTCACACCGGACGGGATGCCCCTGGTCTGGATGGCCCACAGGCTCGGCCGCCCCCGCGTGCGGCGCGTCTATGGTCCCGACCTGATGCGGGAGATCTCGCGCATCTCGCCGGCCCTCGGATACCGTCACTACTACTTCGGCGGCGGCCCCGGTCTCGCGGACAAGCTCTCGGAGACCTTGCGCGCCGCCCATCCGGGCTTGGTCGTCGCCGGCACGTTCAGCCCGCCCTTCGGCGCCGTCACCGCCGAGGAGGACGAGGCGATCGTGCGCGCCATCAACGCGAGCAGGCCCGACATCGTGTGGGTCGGCCTCAGCACGCCCAAGCAGGAGCGCTGGATGAGCGCCCACCGGGATCGGATCGAGGCGCCGGTGCTGATCGGCGTCGGCGCCGCCTTCGATTTCCTGGCCGGCACCAAGCGCCAAGCGCCGCGCTGGATGCAGCGGAACGGACTCGAATGGGCGTTTCGCCTGGGAACCGAGCCCAGGCGGCTATGGCGTCGCTATGCCTCGATGATCCCGCGCTTCGTCGCCCTGGCCACGGCCCAGCTGATCCGCCGGGACAGGACGGTCGGTCGGGCCGAGAACACCGTCTGATCCCATCCGGCCGCGGGCAGGTCGGACCCGCGATGGGAGCGTGGGCCCGACCCGCCGCATCGGCCCGGTCCGGGACCCGATGCGTTCGGCGGACCCGCCCCCGCCTTACCGTTCGAGGGCGGCGGCTCGAACCGGATTGGGCCTCCCCCTTCCGGGTCGCGGGAATGACACCGATGCTCCGCCGATCCGCGCGGGCCGCGGTGGCATCCTGAGCCGGATCTCCGATCGATCGAACTCGAGCAGGTCTCGCGCAAATGACCTATGCAACCGGACGGGCGCGTGCGTCGCGATGGCCGACCCCGTACTTCGGCGACGCGTATCTTCGGTTCGGGTGCTTTGCGCTGCTCGGCTATGCGGTCTTGGGAAAGGGATTCGCCTATCTCGGCGTGCCGCCCCTTTTCGTGGGCGAAATCCTGCTGCTTCTCGGTTTCGTCGCCTGGACCCGAACACGGTGCGTGCTCGCGACCTTCGTGCCGGTGCAGAACCAAATCCTTGCCGGGTTGATGGTCCTGATCGTGATTCGTGCCGCGCCCGACATCGGCATCTACGGCCTCGACACGATCCGCGACAGCATGCTCGTCTTCTACGGGCTGTTCGCGTTCTTCGTCACCGCGCTCCTGCTGGAGCAGCCGCACCGCATCGACGTCCTCGTGGCCCGATACGCGTCCTTCGCGTGGCTGTATGGGCTGATCGGCGGACCGCTCTTCCTCCTGGCCAAGTACACCAACGACGCTGTGCCGAAGTGGCCATGGTCGGGAACGCCGATGTTCGAGATCAGGCCCGGCGAAGCATCGGTGCACGTCGCAGGCGCTACGATCTTCGTGCTTCTCGGCTTGCGCAAGGTCAGCCTGCCATGGGTCCTGGCGTTGCTGTTCGGGCTGGCCCTGCTGACGCCGAGCCGAGGCGGAATGCTGGCCTGTCTCGTCCCGAGCCTGCTCGCCGCCGTCGTCGGCCGGCAGATGCGGAAGATCGTGCGCATCATGCTCCTGTGCCTGGTCTTTTTCGGGCTGATGGCCGTCCTCGGGATCAAGCAGATCGGGCCGCCCAATCCCGACGGCTCGCATCGCGAAATCGGGCTCGAGCAGATCGTCGACAATGTCAACAGCATCCTCGGCGAGAGCAAGTCCGCCAATCTCGACGACACCAAGACGTGGCGGTTGCATTGGTGGCAGAGGATCAAGGATTATACGCTGCACGGGCCTTATTTCTGGACGGGCAAGGGTCTCGGGATCAATCTTTCGGTCGTCGATGGGATCAGCAACGCCCGCTCCGACAATCCCCTGCGGAGCCCGCACAACGTCAACATGACGTTCCTGGCGCGGACCGGCGTGCCGGGGGTCTCGCTCTGGATCCTGCTGCTCGCGACCTGGTTCGGTCGATTGCTGTGGGACGTCGTCCAGGCTCGGCGACGCGGGGATATCGACCAGTCGAACGTGCTGCTCTGGATCGTCGCCTACGGTCTCGCGTTCGTGATCGACGCCTCCTTCGACGTCGCTCTCGAGGGCCCGATGCTCGGGATCTGGTTCTGGTGCCTGTTCGGCTTCGGCATCGCGGCATCGATGATCTACCGGATGCCGTACAAGCGGCCGGCTCCCGGGTCCGCCGGAAGATCGTTCGCTTTCGACGCCCTCTCGGGCGCCGCGAAATAGCAACGGGCGACGGGACGTGCCCGTCGGCAAAAGGCCGTGCCCGGTTTGGCAAGGCACGACGGGAATCCCACTTCCGAGAGCGAATGCGATGCGCGATCAGCGGGCGGCCCTCATCGTCCTTGCCTTCCTGTCCTCGATCCCGGCGCCGGCCGCCGCAGGCGCTGCGGGCCCCCCCCACAAACCGTCCGGGGGAGCGGCGGAGACGGCCGGGCTGCTCGGACCGGCCGGCCCGAAGGACATCGCCTGCAAGGGAATCCGCGTCCAACCCGGCGCCAGGCTGCAGGAGATGGCGGAAGCGGCAGGCCCGGGTGCTGCCTTCTGCCTTCAGCCCGGTCTCTACCCGGCCCAACATGTCAGCCCGCTCCCGTCGCAATCCTTCACCGGGCTGAAGGGTGCCGTCCTCGATGGTCGGAACGGCGTCCGCCGCGCCTTCGACGGGACCGCCCGCGACGTCGTCATCCGAAACCTCGTGATCCGCAACTATACGGCCGGCAACCAGGATGCGGCCGTCTATGCCGCCCACGGACGCGGCTGGCGCGTCCTCGACAACGAGATCTGCTGCAATGCCGGGATCGGCGTCTCCATGGGCGTCGGCACCGTGGTCTCGGGCAACAGCATCCACCACAATGCCCAGTCGGGCTACGGCACCGCCATGCCCGGTGCGCCGATCGTCGAAAACAACGAGATCGTGTTCAACAATCACCAGAAGAAGTTCGATCCGGCCTTCGAGGCCGGTGGCGGCAAGATCACCTTGAGCGACGGCGCCGTCGTCCGGCACAACTGGGTCCACGACAACCAGGGGCCCGGCATCTGGAGCGATATCGACAACACGAACTATACGGCCGAGTGGAACCTGGTCGAGAACAATTGCTGCGGCGGCATCTTTCACGAAATTTCCTGGACCGCAGCGATCCGGCACAACGTCGTCCGCAACAATTCCGGCGACACGTGTCCTGGCTGGCTCTGGTGCGCCGGCATCATCGTCGCCGCCTCCGGCGCGACCGAGGGCGCCGTGATCGACATCGCCTTCAACACGATCGTGTCCGACGGCGCGACGAAGGGCAACGGCATCGCCCTGATCCAGCAATCCCGGCAGGCGGGAAAATTCGGGACCTATCTGCTGCGCAACATCTCCATTCACGACAATACGATCGACGTGTCGGCGGGAGGCAGCAGCGGCGCCGTTCAGGACACGGGCGATCTCAGGATCTTTTCCGATCGAAGCATCCGCATGGACCGGAACATCTACATCGTCGGCCCCAACCGCAGCCCTTTCTCCTGGGCGAACGAGACCGGTGGGCGGGACCTGATGACGGCACACGGCCAGGAGCTGTCGGGCACGTTTCGCTGAACCGCGGATCGGCCGGACACAGGGCCGACGCGCACGCGGGCTTGCGCTAGATCCGGCGCGGCAGCGCGACCGGCCGCGGAGCGATCGAAATGGATCGACCCATGGCGACCATGGCGGACGGACGCATGGTTGCTGCGGTCAAGCGACCGGCGCGCACGATCCGCACTCGCCGCCCGTGCCTGCCTGCCTATCGTGATCCCCCGCGCGTCTTCGGCCCGGCAATCCCGTGCCGCCACCCGGATCTGTGGATCGCGCCGGAGCCGAGCGGTCGGCGTCGCAGCCGAACGGTCGGCCGCAGGTCGATGCGACGTCCGCGTTCGGGATCGACCGGGAGGGTGCCAAAGGTTCGCCCCTGCGCTGGGCCCAGCCGCCGAAAACGGTGATGGGCGATTTGGCTCCTGTTCGTCGGCAAGAATTCCTATAAGCGGATGGGTCGAGGGTCCGCTTCGGGCGTGGGCAGGCGGGGGGCGACACGGCGCTCCGCAGGCAGCCCGACGGAAGGCGACGCGTGGCGGGGCGTGAGAGCTGCAATGACGGTCTCGGTGATTCTCAAGGCGCTGAACGAGGAGGCGCGGATCGGGGGAGCCCTCGCGAGCGTCGTGGCAGCGCTCGACGGGATCGGCGGCGAGATCATCCTGGCCGACGGCGGTTCCCGGGACGGGACGGTCGGCGTCGCCTCGGCCTTCCCGGTCCGGGTGGTCCAGCTCGATCCCGCCGTCCGGCCGAGCTGCGGGATCGGTCCGCAACTCGGCTTTCAGTACAGCCGGGAGCCGTTCGTCTGCCTCATGGACGGGGACATGCTGCTCGACCCCGGCTTCCTGCGGGAGGCGCTGGCCTATCTGCAGGCGCATCCCTCCTGCGCGGGCGTGACCGGGCATGTCGCGGAAATGAACGACACCAGCCTCGAATACGTACGGCGCGGGCGCCGCGCCGCGCCGGAGAACCGGACCGGATCGATCGACCGCATGAACGGCGGCGGTCTCTACCGCCGCGCAGCCCTGCTGCAGGTCGGGTATCTGTCGGACCGCAACCTGCACGGATACGAGGAGTTCGACCTCGGTCTGCGGCTGCGGGCGTGCGGCTGGGGCCTGCATCGGCTCGACCGGCGCTTCGTGAGCCATTTCGGGCACGCCGTCGACGCCTACGCCCTGCTCGTCCGGCGCTGGAAATCCGGCTATCTCCGCGGCATCGGCGAGGTTCTTCGGGCAGCGCTCGGCACGCCGCGCTGGGGGCGGCTCGTGCGCGAGCTGCCCGAGCTGAAGCTCTGGGCCGCGGTCTACCTATGGCTGATCCTGATGCTGGCCCTCCCGTTCCTGGCCCCGCACCCCTGGCTCGGGCTCGGCCTCGATCTCGCTCTCGTCGTCGGCGTGGTCGGCCTGATGGCATGGCGTCAGCACAGCCTGCGGCTCGGGCTCTACGCGGTCGTCGCCTGGATCTTCCATGCCGCGGCGTTGCCCCTCGGCTTCCTCCGGCGACGGCAAGCGCCGCAGGCCTGGATCGAGAGCCGCATCCTGCAGGATGTCGTCGCGGCACGTCCGCCCGCCCGTGCCGGGTCGGACGCGTGAGCGGGACGCTCCGAGGCGCGTCGCCGGTCGCACCGCGGCAGGCTCGGCGGACGTCCCAGAACATTTTCGAGTGAGGTGGATCCCGGCTCGCGTGAAGAAAATGCTCTCTAGAAGTCCGACATCAGGCGGCTCCAATCCTCGCCTGCCAAGCCGCCGATGTAGATGTCGCCCCGCTTCGCCGCGGCGGCGATGTCGGCATGCCGCGTCAGCACGCACACGAAGGCGCGATGCCGGAAGCCGACGCCGCGCTGGTGGGCGAGGCCGTGCATGAGCGCGGGCTGCGCGTGCCCGATCGCCTCGGTGCAGCCGGCCTCGTCGAGGTGACGCAACATCGCGTGCAGGATCGCGGCTTCCTGCGCGGGGCGGGCCAGCACGTTGAGGACCCGGGCGGGCCGGCCCACCGCACCGTGATAGACGAAGCAGCCGACGACCGCCCCGCATCGGTTCACGACACGGCGGATCGCCAGGGGGCCGCGGCGACGATTCTGCTCCGCCATCGCGACGAACCAGGCGAGCTCGGGCCGCGACCAGCGCGGGCGGACCGCATGATGCGCGATCAACCCGGGCGCATGGTCGAGGAAGTCGTCGACCGTCATCGGCTCGACCCGCACGTCCGGTCGGCACGGTCGAGCCGAGCGGCCGCGGACGGCTCGGATCGCGGCGTCGAGCGGCCAGGCGAGCGGCCCGAGCGGCGGCTCCCACCGACGCAGCGTCCTGCGCACGACGCGACCGAGCGCGGCCTCGGCGGGGCGGAAGGTCCGGATCCATTCCAGGTTCTGGATCGGCACGATCGTGCCGCCCACGGCCTGGAAATGCTTCAGGCTCGTCGGGGAGGAGGAATCGTTGAAGGCGAGATCCTGCCGCCGCGCCCGCATGGCCAGGCTGATCTTGGCGGCGCCGGCCGCGTCCTTCGATCCGTCCGTCATGAAAGCCGAGAACAGGCGTCCCGCAACGTCCCGCTCGCCCACGCGGAACGCGACGTGGACGGAGAGCAGCACGCTGGTGATGCGGCCGTCGCACCGCTCGTAGACGCAGCTGCCCGTCTCGCGGGTCTGGCCCGGCGCGCCGAAGGCGAGCGTGCGGAGATAGGCCAGAAGGTCCGGTCCCGGCTCCGCCTCGATGCCCCGGAAGTGGCGGAGGAAGAGCCGGCCGACCGCCGCGACGTCCGCGATCTCCATCGGCCTGAGACGGCCCTCGCCCCGTCCGCCCGCCGGCCGGTCGTGCAAAGCGGTTGCTCCCAGGCTCCGGTCCGGGTGCGTCGTCATGCGGCCGCGCTCAGGGCGCACCCGCGGCTCCGTGCGGCCAGGCTCAGCAGGACGAGCCAGGCCGCCGCCGCGGTTCCCGCCTCGATCGCGTAGAGGGCGACGATCGCGCCCGACGGCCCGGCGAGCCACGAGGCCGCGGCGATGAGGCCGCCCCCCAGAAGGTTGACGGTGCTCAGGATCATCGCGCGAGCCCCCTGGCGGCCGGAGGCGCCGAGCAGGTCGATCGCCACCGACCAGACGGCGATCAGGGCGATCGTGCCGGAGAGGCAGCGGACGAAGAACGTGACCTCGTCGTAGGCGCGGCCGAACGCGAGGCCGAGCCAGGGCGCCAGCAGGAAGAGCAGGAGCGCCGTGCCGCTCCCGAGAACGACCGCTCCGACGAGCACCCGGCCCGCATCCGGCAAGGCGCGGTGCAGCCCGTCGCGGCTGGCGCGCACGAAGCGCCGGTAGACCAGGCGGTTCATCGAATCGATCGTGATGTAGCTGCTGTCCATGATGCGCCGGGCCACGCCGTAGCTGGCCACGGTCTCGATCGAGGCGAACAGGCCGACGACGAAGAGGTCGGCGTTCTGGCGCAGGGCCCGCATCGCGAACTGGGAGCTGAACAGGAGGCCCGGGCGCAACTCCTCGCGCAGGATGACCGCGCGCGGACGCCCGAGCGGGAGCAGCCACGCGGCGCAGAGCAGCGCGTAGAGGAGGTTGCCGCAGAACTGCCAGGCCGCCCATCCGGCGAGCGTATCGACGCCGAAGACGGTGCAGGCCAGCGCCGCCGTCGCCGTGCGGGCCAGCGCGAAGCCCACGACGGACCGATTCGCCGCCGCTTCCCGTCCGAGGCCGAGGTAGATGGTCTCGACCAGCAGGATCGCCCGCACGAGCAGGATGTTCGTGACGAGCAGGAGCACGATGCTCGGCAGACCGAGGCCCGGACCGGTCTGCATCGTCAGCCAGAATGACAGCCCCGCCGCAGCGAGCGGGACGAGGACGGCCGCGCTGAGCCCGATCAGCAGCAGGTTGTGTCCCAGGAGATCGGGATAGCGCTCCGGTGCCTGCACGATCCGCCGGAACAGGCTGTCCGAGGCTCCGAGGCCGCAGATCTGAATGCCGATGGCGCTGATCGCCGCGACCTGGACGAACAGTCCGAATTCGACCGGCCCGAGCGCGCGCGCAAGCATCGCGAACGTTGCGAGCTGGGCGATGCTGGCCGACGCCAAAGCTCCGCCCGACATCGCGTAGCTGGAGAATATTGGTTTCAGCGAGATCGCTCTTCCCATCGTCGTCTTATGCCAAGACACCTGAATTCCTCCACCACAACCAGCAGTTATTGCCATACATCTCAAGCGAGCATTGCCGGATTAACCGGTATATTAACGTTATATTCTTGACTCTTGGCGATCTTATAGCCGAACAAAGCAGCCAAACGCTTAAGATCGACGCATGCGCTGCCAGGGCCGAGAGAGATGTACAGGGTGACCGAGAGCGCCCAGCTTTGGATCGGCGACGCGACGCCCGCGCCGGCGCGCGACGTCCCCCCGCGGGCGGCTCGCCCCGCGCGCACGCCCCGTGCGCCGGATCTGGCCGAGGTGAGCGGATGGCTGCTGCGCCGCTGGGCCTGGCTTCTCGTCGCGACGCTGCTCGGAGGCCTCGCGGGCTACTTGTTCACCCGCTCGGTCACCCCGCGCTTCACCGCGACGACGGACCTGGTCGTGGCACCGTCGAACCTTCGGGTCGTCACCAACGATCTCTACGCGCAGAACCTGCAGAGCGACGCGCAGATCCTCGACGTCGAGAGCAAGATGCGGGTCGTGACGTCGAGCAACGTCCTGCGTCGCGTCGCGGACAGGCTCGCCCTCGCGAACGCCCCCGAGTTCAACAGAAAGGCCGCGCTGATCGACTTCGGCGCGATGCTCGGCCTCGATCCGGAGGCCGGCTCCGGCCCGTCCGACCGGTCCGTCGCCGCCGCGCTCGGCGAGCGGATCAAGGTCGTCCGCCAGGAGCGGTCCTACGTGGTGACCGTTTCGGTCTGGGCGAGCACGGCGGATCTCTCGGCCAAGCTCGCGGACTCGATCGCGGAGGCGTTCCGGGACGAGATCGCGCGGGGCGACGCGGAACGGGTCGGGCTGGCGGCGGAGAGCCTCTCCGATCGCCTCGGCCTGCTGAAGGCCAAGGTCGAGGAGGCCGACCGGAAGGTGGAAGCCTTCCGCAGCGCGCACGGGTTGCTGCAGGTCGCCGGCGGCGAGCTCACCAGCACCCAGGCGATGGACCGCATGAGCGTCAAGGTGACGGACGCGCACGCACGCCTGGCCGAAGCGGAGGCGCGCTACCGTGCGGTCTCTCGCGCGCTCGACAAGTCGGGCTCGCAGGCCGGCGCGGTTCAGTCGTCGGCCCTGACCGGGCTGCTCGGGGAGGATGCCGCCCTGCGCCGGCAGGTCGCGTCCCTGTCGCAGACCTTCGGCCCGCGCCATCCGAGCCTCGTGAACGCGCAGGTCGAGCACGACGCCATCGCGCGGGCGATCCGCGCCGAGACCGAGCGGCTGCGCGGCGCGGCGCGGCTGGAGATGGCCCAAGCCCGGCAGGCGCTCGACGCGCTCACCAGCGAGACGATGCAGCTGCGCGGGACGGTCTCCGAGGACGGGCTGGCCGAGGTGAAGCTGCGCGAGCTCGAACGGGACGCGCGCACGAAATCCGCGCTCTACCAGGCCTTCCTGACCCGGGCCGGCGAGGCCGCGGAGCGCCAGCAGATCGACGCGACGGACGTGCGCGTGATCTCGGCGGCCATGCCGCCGCCGCGGCCGTCCTGGCCGCCGCGCACGCCCGTCGTCGTGGCCGGCAGCGGTTTCATCGGCCTCGTCCTCGCGGCCGGCGCGATCGGGGGCCTGGGCTGTCTCGGGGCGCGCCGCCGCGATCCGGCGAGGGCGGCCTGATGCGGGAGGCTCATGCGGACGGTTCGGCCGAGGCGTCGGGCAGCGCGCTCGCGTCCCTGCTCGTCGTCGGGACGCTGCTCTTCTACCTGATCACGCTGTCGCCCTTCATCGACCTCACCGCGGCCGCCTCCGCCGATCCGGCCGCGGATCGCACCAGCGCCCTGAACCAGATCGTCTTCCTGGCGCTGACCGGCGGCCTGTGGCTGGCCGCCGCCCGATCGCCCGCCCGGACGCTGGTGGCCGGCCCCCGCGGCCTGATCCTCGCCCTCGTCCTGTGGTTCGCGGCGGCCTCGGCGATCTCGGCGCATCCCGACATCGCGCTCAGGCGGGTGGTGCTCGCCACGCTCACGGTGACCAACGCCGGCATCGTCCTGATCCTGCCGCGCTCGGAACGGCACTTCGCGGGGCTGCTCGGGCTGGGGTGCCTCGCCACGCTCCTCGTCGCCTATCTGGGCGTCTTCCTGCTGCCCCGGCTCGCGATCCACCAGGCCACCGAGATCCGCGAGCCGATGAATGCGGGGCTGTGGCGCGGGCACTTCGCGCACAAGAACGCCGCCGCCGGCGCGATGGTCCTGCTGGCCTTCATCGGGCTGCATCTGCGGAGCGCCGGGCGACGCCTGGAAGGGCTGGCGATCGTCGTGCTCGCCGCGATCTTCCTGCAGCAGACCGGCGGCAAGACCGCGAGCGCGGCGCTGCCCGGCATCCTGGGGCTCGCCTGGGTGTTCGAGCGCCGCCCGGCGCTGCGCGCACCCATCGTCCTCGGCGGCGTGGCGGCGTTCAACGCCCTCACCATCGGGTGCGCGATCTCCGCGGACATGCGCGCCGCGGTGGCGGCCCTGGGGATCGATCCGACCTTCACCAACCGCATCGACATCTGGCGCATCGGGGTGGCCGCCATCGCCGAAAGGCCGCTGACGGGCTACGGCTTCCAGCTGTTCTGGCAGACGGACGAGCTGGTCTACAGCACCGGCGGCGGGGCGAGCTGGGCCGTCGCCGCCTTCAACGGCCACAACGCCTATCTCGACGCGGCGGTCACCACCGGCCTGCCGGGCCTCGCGCTGACGCTGCTCTGGCTGCTCTGGCTGCCCCTGAAGGACGTCGGCCGGGCCGATGCGGCCGGCAACGACCCCGCCCTGACCCGCCTCTTCACGCGGATCTGGCTCTACGGCGTGTTCTCGGCCTGCGTCGAGAGCCTGTTCTTCCAGTCCGGCAGCCTGGTCTGGTTCTTCATGCTGATCGCGGTGTTCGGGCTGCGCCTTCAGGGGCGCGCCACCCTCGTCGCCGGCGCCGACGCGCCCCGGCCTGCGGGAGGGCCCGTTCATGCGTGAGCTCGCCCGTGCCCTCGCGGCGGCCGGCCGCGTCTCGCGGGGACTCGACCGCCTCGGCCGCCGCCTGACCAACCGGATCATCCGCGCGACCCCGCGGGATACCGTTCATGTGCCGGAGGCGGAGGCGATCGTCTCGTTCACCTTCGACGACGTCCCCGAGACGGCCCTTCACGCCGGTGCGGCGATCCTGGAAGCGCATGGCGCGCGGGGCACCTTCTACATCGCCGGCGGCCTCGCGGGCCGGGTCGAGCCGGACCGCACGCTGATCGACGCGCAGGGATGCCGCGCGCTCGCGGCCCGCGGCCACGAGATCGGCTGCCATACCTTCGGCCATTCGGACCTGCGCCACCTCGGCCGACGGACACTCGCCGCGGACCTCGCCCGGAACGCCCGCTACCTGGACGCGATCGATCCCCCGCGGGGGCGGCGCAATTTCGCGTTCCCCTACAACGGCGGCTCGCTCGGCAAGCGCCGGCAGCTCGCGGCCCGGTTCCGGACCTGCCGCGCGGGCGGGGAGGCGATCAACCGGGGGAGCACGGACCCGGCCTTTCTCCGGGCGGTGGAGATCCGCCAGCCGGACGCGCATGCGCGCGGCCTGACCCGCTGGATCGACGCCCTCGCGGCCGAGCCCGGCTGGCTGATCTTCTTCACCCACGACATCGCCGCAGCGCCGACGCCGTACGGCTGCACCCCCGAGACCTTCGAGGCGCTGGTCGCGCACGCGCGCGCGCGCGGATGCCACGTCCTCGGCGTCGACGCGGCGCTCGACCGGATGGGCTTGCGGGAGCAGGCGCGATGACGGCCCGGCCGCGGCTCCTCGCCATCAACAACTACTTCTACCGGCGGGGCGGGGCGGAGACCGTCTTCCTCGACCAGATCGCGCTGTTCGAGGCCGCGGGCTGGGACGTCGTGCCCTTCGCCATGCGGCATCCGGACAACCTGCCGAGCCCGTGGTCGGACTACTTCGTCTCCGAGATCGAGTACGGGCGCAGGTCCGGGCCGCTGACGAAGGCCGCGCAGGCAGCCAAGATCATCTACTCGCTGGAGGCGCGCCGGAACATCCGGGCCCTGGTCCGCCGCGCCCCGCCGGACGTGGCCCACGCGCACAACGTCTACCACCACATCTCGCCGGCGATCTTCGGCGCGCTGAAGGCGGAGGGCGTGCCGGTCGTGATGACGGCGCACGACCTGAAGATCGCCTGCCCGGCCTACAAGATGCTGAGCGGCGGCCGGGTCTGCGAGCGCTGCCGGGGCGGGCGCGTCCACAACGTCCTGCGGCACCGCTGCGTGAAGGAGTCCGTCGCGCTCAGCGGCCTCGTCCTTCTCGAGACGCTGGTCCACCGGGCCCTGGGCCTCTACCGCCGCACGCTCGACCGGCTGATCGCGCCGAGCCTGTTCTACCGCGACAAGCTGGTCGCGTGGGGCTGGGACCCCGCGCGGATCGCGCACGTCCCGAACTGCATCGACGCGGCGCGGTTCGCGCCCTGCGCCCACGAGGGCGACTACTTCGCCTACGCGGGACGCCTCGCGCCGGAAAAGGGGCTCGCCACCCTGGTCCGCGCCGCCGCACTCTCCGGCCGACGCGTCGTCATCGCCGGGACGGGCCCCGAGGAGGCATCCCTGCGCCGGCTGGCGCAGGACCTCGACGCCGACGTGAGGTTCGCCGGCCACGTCTCAGGCCCGGCCCTCCACCGTCTCGTCGGCGAGGCCCAAGCCCTGATCCTGCCGTCCGAGTGGTACGAGAACGCGCCCGTCAGCGTCCTGGAAGCCTACGCGCTCGGACGCCCCGTGATCGGAGCGGATATCGGCGGCATCCCCGAGCTCATCCGCGACGGGGAGACGGGATTCCGCTTCCCGTCCGGCGACGCGCGCGCCTTGGCGGTCACGATGACCCGCGTCGCCGCACTGTCCGGCTCGGCGCGCGCCAGCCTCGGCGGCGCCGGCCGCGCCTGGGTCGAGCAGGCGTTCCGGCCCGAGGCCTACCGCGCCCGCATCGCCGATCTCTACGCAGCATTGAGGCCATCGTCATGACCGGGCAGACGCCAAGCGATCCGCGCTCGATCATGATCATCGGGCTTCGCGGCATCCCGGATGTCCAGGGGGGCATCGAGGCGCACGTGGCCGCCCTCGCCCCCCGCCTCGCGCGGCGCGGCTGGGACATCGAGGTGCTCGCGCGCCGGGCCCATCTCCGGCCCGGCAGCCCGCGCCGCTGGAACGGCGTGCGGGTGACGCCGCTCTGGGCGCCGCGCTCGCGGTACCTCGAGGCGCTGATCCACACCGCGCTCGGCGTGCTCCTGGCCGCGCGGCGCAGGCCGGACATCGTGCACATCCACGCCATCGGGCCCGCGCTGCTCGCGCCGCTGGCCCGGCTGCTCGGGCTCCGCGTCGTGATCACCCATCACGGCTTCGACTACGAGCGCCAGAAATGGGGCTTCTTCGCCCGCGTCGCCCTGCGCCTCGGCGAGCGCGTCGGCATGACCTGCGCCGATGCTCGCATCGCCATAGCGCGCGCGATCGCCGACTCCGTCGCCGATCGGATCGGGACCCCGGTGACCTTCATCCCGAACGGCGTCGAGATCCATCCGCCGCAGCAGGGCATCACCCACCTTCGGGCGTTCGGCCTCGCGCCGGGCCGCTACGTCCTGTCGGTGGCGCGCATCGTCGAGGAGAAGCGCCAGCTCGACCTGATCGCCGCCTTCCGCGAGCTGAACGACCCGACGCTCAAGCTCGCCATCGTCGGCAGCGCCGAGCATGGCGGCGCCTACCGCGACGCCGTCGCGGCCGCGGCCGCGGCGACGCCGGGCGTCGTCCTGACGGGCTTCCAGGCGGGCGAGGCTCTCGCCCAGCTCTACGCGCACGCGGCGCTCTTCGTCCTGCCGTCGAGCCACGAGGGCATGCCGATCGCCCTACTCGAGGCGCTCGGCTACGGTCTTCCCGTCCTGGCGAGCGACATCCCCGCCAATCGGGCGATCGGCCTTTCGCCGGCGGATCACGTTCCGGTGGGAAACATCGGCGCCTGGGCCTCCGCGATGGAGGCGAAGCTTGCGCCGCGCGCGGAGGCCGCCCGCGCCGGCGAGCGCGCGCGGGCCGCCGAGATCGAGGCCGCCTTCGGTTGGGATCGGATCGCCGACCAGACGGCGGCCGTCTACGCGGCGGTCGTCGCGGGAAGCCGGATCGTCGTCGAAGCCGGACCCAGGGACAGGCCCGAGACGGGCGATGCCGGGCTGAGAGACGCGATCAAGCCGGTAGCCGAGCGAGCGACGGGGTGAATCGGTGACCTATCGGGTGCGCAATCTCGGCATGAGCGCGATCGGGCTCGGATTTCTCGGGCTGGCCTGGGGCAAGGACCGGCTCCACGGCTACGCCACGCCCAACACGGTCGCGAGGTCGGACCACGAGGGACGGATCGCCTACCAGCTCGACATCTTCGCCGCCCTGCGCCGCTTCCTGCCGGCCGACCTCGATCTCCGCGGGCGGGACGTGCTCGAGCTGAGCCCGGGCTCGTCGCGCGGGAACGGTGCGCTCTTCCTCGCCCTGGGCGCCCGGTCGTACCACGCGATCGACGCGTTCGATCTCGCGGGCCGCGAGGATCCGGGCTTCTACGACCGGCTGCTCGACCGGTTCGCGGAAGGCGCGGGGGACGGAATCGATGCCGACGGCGCACGCGCGCTCATCCGGGAGCCTGCGGCTTTCGGCTACGCCGTCGACCGCAGCTTCGACATTCCCCGGCTCGCGCAGGGTCGGCGCTTCGACCTCATCGTCAGCTGCGCAGCGTTCGAGCATTACGACAGCGTGCCCAAGGCCGTCGCCGGGCTCACCCGGGTCGCGCGCGTGGGCTGCGAGACGGCCCACATCATCGATCTCCAGACCCATTCCCGATGGATCCGCGAGCGCGATCCCAACAACATCTATCGCTACCCCGACGCGGTCTACCGCCTCTTCCGGTTCCCGGGGCAGCCCAACCGGCAACGCCCGGCCGACTACGTCGGAGCGTTCGAGGCCGAAGGGTGGGCCCATGTCCGCTTCGCGCCGTCGCGCACGATCGAGCCCCCCCTCCGCGGGCCCTCGCTCGCGGGCCTGGCGCGGCCGTTCTCGAGCCTGGCCGACATGACGGTCCTCGACGGCGCGCTCACGGGACGCCGCCCGTGAGCCGTCTCGCCAGCCGTCATGCCCGGCCTGATGCGCCTTCGCCGGGTTCCGGCTTCGTCGTCGCGGTCCACGACGATCTCGCGCCTCTTGCGGCGCTCTGGCCGCGCGGCGCGGGGGCCGACGAGGCGGCGGCCTGTCACGTCTTCCAGACGGCCGACTTCATCGCCTGCTGGCGGGAGACCTACGGCAGGGCGACGAAGGCGCGGGCCGTGTTCGTCCACGTGAGCGAGCCCGACGGGACCCCGCTCCTCCTCCTGCCGCTCACGATCGTCTCGCAGGGCGCGGCGCGGGTCCTCACCTTCCTCGATGCGACGGCCTGCGACTACAACGCGCCCGTCCTGTTCCCGACCGCCCGGGCATGGAATCCGGGCATGGCGGCCCCGCTCTGGGAGGCGGTCAAGGCGGCGCTGCCCCCCATCGATCTCGTCGTGCTGGAGAAGATGCCGGCCGCGGTCGGCGACCGGATCAATCCGCTGTACCTCCTGAGCGAGACGGCCAACCCGGAATCCTGCCACCTCAACGATCTCGCCCGGCCGTGGGCCGAGATCGAGCAGGACATCCACGGGCTGCGGACCCTGCGCAAGAAGGTCCGCGCGCTCGAACGGATCGCCCCGACACGCCTGGTCGTCGCCGAGACGGCGGAAGACCGCAGCGCGCTCCTCGCCGTCCTGCTGGCCCAGAAGCAGCGGCGCTTCGAGGAAACGGAGGTTCCCGGCTTCGACGCGCATCCGGAGAAACGCGCCTTCTTCGAGCGGGCGACCGAGGCGTTCGCCGCACGCGGCGGGCTGCACCTGTCCGCCCTGCAGGTCGGGACCGAGGTCGTCGCGTGCGCCTGGGGGCTCGTCCACGGGCGGCACTACTACGGCCTGATGATCGGCTTCGAGGCCGGAGACTGGGCGCGCCACTCCCCCGGCCGGATCCTCTACCTCGAATTGATGCGGGCGCTGCACGCGCAGGGCTGCACCGTCCTGGATCTCGGCATCGGCGACGAGGCCTGGAAGCTCGCCCAGTCCGATCGGACCGTTCCGCTGCGCGTGCACACGGAGGTCGTCGGCTGGCGCGGGCTGGCGCACCTGCGGCTGCAGGGGGCGGTCGCGCGGCTGCGCCGATCGACGCCCTGGCAACGGTTGCGGCCCTACAAGTGGCGCATCCTGCGGTCGCTCCGGGGCGCGGAGGAGAACCGCGGCGGCGCATCGGAGACGGCAGGCAGGGCGGGCGGCGCACCCTCGCGCGATGCCGGCGATCGCACGGACGGAGGCGGGGCGGCACCATGAGCGTCGATCGTGTCGATGTCGCGATCCTGGGCGCCGGCATCGCCGGGACGGCGGCGGCGGCCGCCCTGGAGCGCCAGGGCATCTCCGTCGCGCTGATCGCCCGCCACGAGCGGCACCCGCACGAGTTCCGCGCCGAGAAGATGGGGGCCGCTCAGATGCGGCTTCTCGACGGGTTCGGGCTCGGCGCGGCGGCCCGGGCGGAGGCGACCGCCTTCGACGGCGTCTGGGTGCATCGCTTCGGTCGCATCGTCGACCGGGCCAGCGAGCGCGAGTACGGGATCGACTACGCCCGCCTGATCGACGCGCTCCGGCGAGCGCTCCCGCCATCGGTCCGGACCGTCACCGGCAAGGCCGAGGCGATTGCCTGTTCGGCGGACCTGCAGACGATCACCCTGGCCGACGGGCGGGTGATCCAGGCGCGCCTGCTCGTCGTCGCCACCGGCCTCGCGGACGGCATCCGGCAGCAGCTCGGCATCGCGCGCGACGTCTTCAGCCCCGCGCACACCCTCGCCGCGGGCTTCGATCTGGAGACGCCGATCTCCGCGTTCCCGTTCCCCTCCCTGGTCTGGACCGGCGAGCAGTTCGGCGACCGCGTCTCGTACCTGACCCTGTTCCCGCTCGGCGATGCCGTGCGCGCCAACTTCTACGTCTACCGCAAGCAGTCGGAACCCTGGACGCGCGCCTTCCGCGAAGCGCCCGAGACCGTGCTGCACGGTCTCATGCCCGGCTTCGAAGGCCGCTTCGGCCGGATCCGGATCGCGGGGCCCGTCGTGACCCGGCCGATAGACCTGATGCGCGTGCGCGGGCACGAGCGGCGCGACGGCGTTGTCGTCGTGGGCGATGCCTTCTGCACGGTGTGCCCGATCACCGGTACGGGGATCGACAAGGCGCTGACGGACGTCGACCAGCTCTGCCACGTCCACATCCCGGCATGGCTGGCCACGCCCGGGACGGGCGCGGCGAAGATCGCGCGCTTCTATGCCGATCCGGTCAAGCGGGCCCGGGACCGCTCGGCCGTGCACGCGAGCCTGCGGGCCCGCTCCATCAAGGTCGACACGGCCCTGCCCTGGCGGATCCGCCGCTTCAAGAGCGAAACGATCGTGCGCGCCCTGTACCGGTCGCCCCTCGGCCGCCTCCTCCCGCGGCACTGAAGGGCCGTCCGATGCGCCAGCGCCCCCTCGCCGCCTCGCAGGACGCCGCCCCACGATGAACCGCCGCTCCATCCTGGCCCGGCTCGCGGGCCTGCTTGCCGCGTCCGCCGTCGGGCCGGCCCATCCGGCGGCCGGCGCCGGCGTCATCCCCGTCTTCCGCCGCGGCATCGGCGTCTCGCACGCGCTCGGCTGGGCGGAGGTCGGAGCGAGCGGATCGTACGCCGAGCCGCCCTTCGCGGAGCCGCGCCTTCGGTTCGGCGCGGAGCAAATGGGGGCGATCCGGCAGGCGGGCTTCGACTTCGTGCGTCTCGTCGTCGATATCGGCCCGTTCCTGGCTCTGACGGGCGCGCGGCGCGACAGGCTGGACGACCATCTCCTCGGCATCGTCGGTGCGCTGCTCGACGCGGATCTGGGCGTCGTCGTCGATCTGCATCCGAGCCGGATGCACCCGGCCTATCGCCCGGACGCGCTCACCGGCGGCGTCGACACGCCGCCGTTCAAGGCCGTGCTGGCACTCCTGACCCGCTTGTCCGCGCGTCTCGGTTCCCTCGCGGCTGCGCGGGCCCCGGGGCCGCCGCGACTGGCTCTCGAGCTCCTGAACGAGCCGGATGTCTCGCCCGCGGCGTGGCAGCCGATGCTGGAAGCCGCCTACCGCGCGGCCCGCGCCGGCGCGGCGCGGTTGCCGCTGGTGCTCGGGGGCGGCTCGATGAACGCCCCGACCGCCCTGGAGGCGATCGATCCGCGCCCCTTCGACAGCGACGGCGCGCTGCTCTACACCTTCCACGATTACGAGCCCTGGCAGTTCACGCATCAGGGCCTGCGCGGCAACCCGGCCTACGTCCTCGACGCGGTGCCCTACCCGGCGCCGGCCACGCCCGAGGCCATGCTGCGGGCGACCGAGGCCCGGATCGCCGGCCTCGCGCTCGACGAGACCGGACGGGAGCAGGCGCGGGCGGCGCCGCGCAACCTGGCGGACTACGCCCGCTCCGGATTCGATGCGGCCGCGCTGGAGACGACCTTCGCGCGCGTGACGGCCTGGCGCGCGGCGCGCGGGCTGCCCGCGCACGCGGTGCTGCTCGGGGAGTTCGGCGTCAGCCTCACGCCCTACGGGCGGACCCGGGACGGGGCGGCCGCCCGCGCGCGCTGGCTGCACGACATGCGCACCTGCGCCGAGCGGCACGGCTTCGCCTGGGCCTGCTGGACCTACGTGGGCCCCGGGGGCTTCGCCCTGGCCGAGAACGAAGCCGGCCCGGGCTTCGACGCGGCCACGCTCCGCGCCCTCGGGCTGGTCCGATGACCCGTCCGGGGAGCACCTGCGCTCGGCCCGTGCCGCGGGAGCGCTTCGCCAACATCGACGGGCTCCGCGCCGTCGCCGCGCTCTGCGTCATGGTCGAGCACATGTTCGGCGACCTGCTGCGGCAGACCGCCCCGGGAGCCGGGCCGATGCGCGTGGTGGGCATGGCGCTGTCGCAGAGCGTCAGCCTCGGCCGCTACGGCGTCGCGATCTTCTTCCTGATCAGCGGCTTCGTCGTGCCGTTCAGCATCCGCGGCGAGTGCCCGCTGGCGCACTTCGCCATCTCGCGGCTGTTCCGGCTCTATCCGGCTCTCTGGTTCGCGCTGGCCGTCCTCACGGCGACGGCGTGGGTTTCCGGTGAGCCGCCGGCGACGGCGACCGTCCTCGCGAACATGACCATGGCGCCGATGATCCTCGGGCAGCCCTGGCTGTCGCCGATCTACTGGACGCTGTTCGTCGAGCTCGTCTTCTACCTCCTCGTCGCGCTGCTCTTCTCGGCGGGCGCGTTGCGGCGGGTCGGCGTGCTTCTCGCCGTGGCGCTCGGGCTGATCGTCGCCACCGTGCTGCCCGTGACGCTGCGCATCCACGGGCTGGCGAACCTGCCCGTGCAGTATCTCGGGCTTCACCTCGCCTGGCTGTTCGTCGGGCTTCTGCTGCGCCTCGGCATGGTCGAGCGGCGCCGGGGGGCGATGGGGGCCGTACTCCTCCTCGTCCTCGCGCAGGGGGGCGCTGTCCTGCTGGTGGCCGACTACTCCCTCGCGCGTGCCGACCTGTTCGTCATCGACGGACGCATCCCCGTCATGAGCGCCTACGCGCTCGCGGTGGCCACGTTCTGGATCGCCGTTCGGGCGCGTCGCCCGCGTTCGATGCTCGCGCGGATCGGGCTGATCAGCTACGCGATGTATCTCCTTCACGGGAGCGTGAACGTCGCCATCTACCGCTTGATGCCTTTGACGGGATCGATGCCGGACGCGCTGACGATGGCGATCTGCACGCTGTCGACGCTGGTCGTCTCCTGGATGGTCTACATGCGCATCGAGCGTCCGATGATCCGGTTGGGCCGGCGCCTGTCGCGAGGATCGGCAGACCGCATCCTGCGGGCGGATGTCGTCGCAATGGGCGGTTCCAACACTTAGCCGGTTGCCGAAGAAGGCTGGGGCACGGCTCGCCATCAAGTATCGTCGCGTGTTGGATCCGAGATTTTGACGGTGCGATCCTCACGTCCGCACGGATGAGCGCCCCATGGGCCAGGTTCTCGACGGCAGCGCCGCGGCATCGGCCGACGGCCGGTGGTCGACGGCGATCAGCTCGAGCGGTCGCGCTTCTATGAGGCCATCTGCACGGGCGGTCCGCCGAGAAGGACCGCTTCACGTCAGATCCGCTCGGCCAAATGCCGGGACCAAACACCGGGCGCCGATGCGCGAGACCGTGCCGCCTGGTGAGATCCGGTTCCGCAAGGCCAGGCTTCAGGCGATCGTCGATCGCGTTGTCATCCGGATCGATGGGGACGAGGCGCACCGCGAAGTCGTCATCGCGGGCGGCGATGCTCACATCGCACCCGGCGTTCGCAGTTCTGTACGGAAATGGCGCGCCCTGCGGGAATCGAACCCGCCTTTTCAGCGTGAAAGGCTGACGTCCTAACCGATAGACGAAGGGCGCTGGCGCTGGGCCGAGATTTCTATAGTCGGGCCGCGGGCGGAGGGCAACGGGCGGATCGTGGCTTGTGCGGCGGCGGCGGGCCGGTTTGTCGCGGATGGGGCGGGATGGCGGCGCCGGGCGGGTGCGGCAACTTCGTCCCGCCCGTGCTAACGCTGCCGCTTCGCGCGCCTTGGCGGGGCGCTGTCTTCCTGCGCGGTCGCGCGCAGCACGGGTCTGGAATGGTTGGGCGGATGGCGAGCGAGAGCGATGACGGCGGCGACGGCGGGCGGCCGACCGGGTCCGAGGTGCGAAAGCCCGGCTTCGGCAAGGCCGATCATGGCAAGCCAGGGTATGGGAAGCCCGGCTTCGGCAAGCCGAGCCACGGCAAGCCGGGTTACGGCAAGCCCGGCTTCGGAAGACCCGCTTTCGGAAAACCCGGCTTCGGCAAGCCCGCCTACGGTCAGCGGCCGCGGCCGGCCGGGCCGCAGCCGGCGCACGAGGGCGCCGCGGTGATCTACGGGTTCCACCCGGTGGTGCAGGCGATGGGCAATGCCGAGCGGATCCTGCACCGGCTGCTCGCCACCGAGAACGGCGCCGCGCGCCTCGTGGAGGAGCTGGGCACCCTGCGGATCGAGCCCGAGCTGGTGCGGCCGTCCGACATCAACCGGCTGCTCGGGGCGGATGCGGTGCACCAGGGCCTCTACCTCGAGGCGGAACCCCTCGCCTCGCCCGGCCTCGACGCGCTGCCGGCCGACGCGCTGCTGCTGGCGCTCGACCAGATCACCGATCCGCACAATGTCGGGGCGATCGTGCGTACCGCCGCGGCCTTCGGCGTCACAGGCATCGTCACGACCGCGCGCCATGCGCCGGGCGCCACCGGCGTGCTGGCGAAATCCGCCTCCGGCGGCCTGGAGCACGTGCCGTTCCTGGTGGTGCGCAACCTCGCCGAGGCCCTGATCGCCCTCGGCGCGCAGGGCTTCACCCGCATCGGCCTCGATTCCGACGCCGAGACCGGCCTCGACACGCTGACCCCGACGCGGCCGGCGGTGATCGTGCTCGGCGCCGAGGGCAAGGGGCTGCGCGAGCGCACCCGCGCCTGCTGCGACGTGCTCGCCAAGATCCCGTTCACCGGCGAGATCCGCAGCCTCAACGTCTCGAACGCCGCCGCGATCGCCCTCTACGCCCTCGGCCGTTAGTTTGCGATCTGGCGACGCGGGACACACCCGCCTCGCCCGGTCGCAAACGGTCAGATGCCGTGGCCGGCGACCTCGCGGGCGACGGCGCGCCGGCCGATGTCGCGGCGGCAGAACCCTTCCGGCCAGTCGATCCGGGCGACCGCCGCGTATGCGCGCGCCTGCGCCTCCAGCACGCTGTCGCCGAGCGCGGTGACCGCCAGCACCCGGCCGCCGTCGGCGAGGATGGCTTCGCCCTCGGCCCGGGTTCCGGCCTGGAACACCAGGGCGCCGTCGCGCTCGGCATCGGCGATGCCGCGGATCGTCGAGCCGCGCACCACCGTGCCGGGATAGCCGGCCGCCGCCATCACCACGGTCAGCGCCGCGCGCGAGGCGTCGAATTCCAGGCAGACGCCGGTGAGGTCGCCGTCGCAGGCCGAGAGCAGCGCCGGCACGAGGTCGGAGGCGAGCCGCGGCATCAGCACCTGCGCCTCCGGGTCGCCGAAGCGGGTGTTGTACTCGATGAGCTTGGGGCCGTCCGCGGTCAGCATCAGGCCGGCATAGAGGATGCCGGTGAACGGCGTGCCGCGCGCGCGCATGCCGTCGAGCGTCGGCTGGATGATCGTCTCCATCACGGTCCGCTCGATCGCCGGCGTGACGATGCCCGCCGGCGAATACGCGCCCATGCCGCCGGTGTTGGGACCGCGGTCGCCGTCGAAGACCCGCTTGTGGTCCTGCGCCGTGCCCATCGGAATCGCCCGCGTGCCGTCGCACAGGGCGAAGAAGCTCGCCTCCTCGCCGAACAGGCATTCCTCGATCACGACTTCCGCGCCCGCCTCCGCGAACAGCGCCCGCAGCGCGCCCTCGGCCTGCTCCACCGTCTCGGCGACGGTGACGCCCTTGCCGGCGGCGAGCCCGTCGGCCTTCACCACGATCGGGGCGCCCGCGGCGCGCACGTGCGCGAGGGCGGGATCGAGCGCGGCGAAGCGGCCGTAGCCCGCCGTCGGGATGCCACGCTCGGTGCACAGCTCCTTGGTGAAGCCCTTCGAGCCTTCGAGCTGCGCGGCGGCCTTCGTCGGGCCGAAGGCGCGGATGCCGGCCCGCGTCAGGTCGTCCACGAGGCCGGCGACCAGCGGCGCCTCGGGCCCGATCACGACGAGGCCGATGCGCTCGGCCTCGCAGAAGCTGCGGACCGCGCCATGGTCGGCGACGTTCAGCTCCGGCCGGTTCTCGCCGTGCTGCGCGGTGCCGGGGTTGCCCGGCGCCGTGAGCAGCCGGGTGCAGAGCGGGCTTTTCGCGAGGGCATAGGCGAGGGCGTGCTCGCGGCCGCCGTTGCCGATGAGAAGGATGTTCATGCGATCAGGATGTTCCCGATATCCGGAAGCGGGGAAAGGGCCGTTTCGCACGAAGGCGCGCGTCGTGCACCGGATCCACCGCCGCGCGGCGGCCTTTGACCTTGGCGCCGCGTCCGCATAGCACTCTCGCCATGGCCCTCGTCCCGCCCCCCGCCCCCCGCAGGTCGCCGCCGGCCGCGGACGTCCCGCCCGCGGCCGTGCTCGTCGCCAACCAGCCGGAATGGTCGGTGGGCGACCTCGCCTCAGCGCTCAAGCGTACCCTGGAGGACGCGTTCGGGCACGTGCGGCTGCGCGGCGAGATCTCGGGCTTCCGCGGGCAGCACGGCTCGGGGCACGCCTACTTCTCGCTCAAGGACGGCAACGCCCGCATCGACGCGGTGGTGTGGAAGGGCACCTTCAATCGCCTGCGGCAGAAGCCGCAGGAGGGGCTCGAGGTCGTCGCCACCGGCAAGATCACGACGTTTCCCGGCAAGTCCTCGTACCAGATCGTCATCGAGAGCCTCGAGCCTGCCGGCATCGGCGCCTGGATGGCGCTGCTGGAGGAGCGCAAGCGCGCGCTGGCGGCCGAGGGGCTGTTCGCGGCCGAGCACAAGCGGGCGATCCCCTTCCTGCCGCAGGTCGTCGGCGTGGTGACCTCGCCGACCGGCGCGGTGATCCGCGACATCCTGCACCGGCTGGAAGACCGGTTCCCGCGCCCCGTGCTGGTCTGGCCGGTGCGCGTGCAGGGCGACGGCGCGGCCGACGAGATCGCGGCCGCCATCCGCGGCTTCAACGCGCTGCCGGCCAGCGGCGCGATCCCGCGGCCGGACGTGCTGATCGTCGCCCGCGGCGGCGGGTCGATCGAGGACCTGTGGGCGTTCAACGAGGAGGCGGTGGTGCGCGCCGCCTTCGAGAGCCGGATCCCGCTGATCTCGGCGGTCGGGCACGAGACCGACACCACGCTGATCGACTTCGTCTCCGACCGGCGCGCGCCGACGCCGACCGGCGCCGCCGAGATGGCGGTGCCGGTGCGGGGCGATCTGCTGCTCACCCTCGACGACCTGACCCGCCGCCGCCGCGGCGCGGTGGAGCGCAAGCTCGACCGCCTCGGCGCGGATTTCCGCTCGGCGCTGCGGGCGATGCCCGGCGCCGACGCGTTCCTGGCGGGCAAGCGCCAGCGGCTCGACCTCGCCGAGGCCCGGCTCGCGCCGGCGCTCGCGGGCAACGCCCGCGCCTTCCGCGAGCGGTTCTCGCGCCTGCTCGACCGGCTCGTGCGGCATCCGCCGGAACTGGTTCTGGCCCGGGCGCGGGCGCGGCTCGCGGCGATCGACCATCGGCCGCGCCAGTCGCTCGCCAACCACGCGACCCGCAAGGGCGACGCGCTCGCCGCGCTGAGCTACCGGCTGGTCGTCGCGCGGACGACGACGCTGCGCCGGGCCGAGACCGAGACCGCCCGGTCGCGCGAGCGGCTGGCCGCGTCGCACGCGCGGATGGTGCAGGCCGGGGCCGGGTTGATCGAGCGCCGCAGCGCCCGGCTCGAACGGGCCGGCGGCCTCCTCGGCAGCCTCGGTTACCGCGCCGTGCTCGCCCGCGGCTACGTGCTGGTCCGCGACGGCGCGGGCGCTGCGCTGCGCTTCGGCCTCGGATTGCCGGCGGGCACGCCCGTGACGCTGCAGTTCGCCGACGGGCTCGTGGCGGCCAGGACCGAGGGGGAAGTGGCCGCACCCCCGCCGGAGGGCGCCCCGCCGGCGCGGAAGCGCGCCCCGCGCCGGGCCAAGGCCGCGCCGGCCGCACCCGCGCCGACCGCCGCGCAGGGCTCGCTGTTCGAGGCGTAGATCCCGACGACAAAAGGTCCGCTGATCGCGCGGGCTCAGCCCGGCCGGCGGTAGTGGTAGCGCAGCAGCTCGGTGCGAAATCCGAGACCGTCGTAGAGCGCGCGGGCGGCTTCGTTCACGGCCACCACCTGGAGGCAAGCGCCGGTCGCGCCGTTGGCGCGGGCCCAGCGCATCAGGGCGCCGACGGTGCGGCGGGCGTGGCCCTGCCCGCGCAGCCGCTCCGGCGTCGCGACGGACTCGATCACCGCGAGCGATCCGCAGATCACCGCGTAGCCCATCGAGGCGGTCTCGCCCGCCCGCTCCAGGGCGGCGAAGGCGCGGGGGCCGCGGATGCGGCCGGTCATCGCGGCGTAGATCGCGGCGGCCTCCGCGCCCGCGCCGGCAAGCCGGGCGCGGAGCGCGAGCCAGCCGGCGTCGGGCGCCGGCATCAGCCGCACGGCCGGATCGAGCCCGGCCGGCACCCCGTCGAGGGCGGCGAACAGGGTGAGCGCATGGCCTTCCGCGCCGTAGCCCCGGTCCGCGAGCGGTTGGTCGAGCTCCGGCGCGAGGCTGACCACCCGCACGATCGACGGCTGGCCGAGCGCCGCGTATTCGCGCTCGCAGGCCGCGATCGCCGTGGCGGCGGGCCCGCGCGGCCCGCGGGTGGGATTGAGCGAGTTCGTCCGCCGGGTCGGCCCGCCCGAGGCGCGCAGCAGCCATCCGTCGAGGTGATCTTGACGGGTCGCGGGCCATGCGTCGCGGCAGGCCGCTTCCGCCGTCCAAGCGAGGTCGTCGTGCTGTGACATGCCTTGTCCGCGGGCTGCCCGGGGGGCGGTTCCTATCACGGACGGAGGCGGACCCGACCGCCCAGACTCTTAACGTGTGGTTGTATCGACGAAGTCGAAACCGTATGTGAATTGTTGCTCGACGTTTCCGATCCTCATGACACCTTTGGCAGGCCGATGGAATTCGACGGCATCGACGAGAGAGGACATGCGGCGGAAGAGCTGCATGCCGCCCTCCAGGCGTCGGGCGTCGTCGGCACCTGGGACTGGAACCCGGTCACGCGTCGCGTGCGCTACGACCGGGGGGCCGCCGAGCTCCTGGCGGGCGACGCCGCTTTGGCCGGGCGCGAACTCGAGTTCGACGAGGCGGTCGCCGGCATCCACCCCGACGACCTGCCGTGGATGACGACCGAGGTGCAGCGCGCGATGCGCGTCGGCGGCCTCGTGCTGGCGGAGTACCGCGCCGGGATGCTCTCCGGGCAGCCGCGCTGGGTCTTGAGCCGCGGGCGGGTCTTCCACGATCCGCATGGCCGGCCCGTGCGCAGCACCGGCATCCTGATCGACATCACCGAAGGGCGGAAGGCCGAGGCCGGCTACGTGGTGGCCGCGCCGGATCCGGAGCAGGAGGCGCCGCTGCTGCGCGCCGCCGACCTCTGCATCGCGCTGCACGCCGCGGTCGCCGAGAGCGGGTCCGAGGCCCTGCGCGGCATGACCGACCGGCTGCTGTTCCAGATCGGCCGCGAGATCGCGCAGGCCGAGCGCGAGGCCTCCCGGCACTGATGGCGTCGGCCCGGCAGGTCTGCGCTTGGCGGGTCCGCGCCGGGCGGGCTTGACGGCGGCGATGGGGTTTGCGACGCGCCCGGCGATGCCGCGCCCTGCGGCACGCGTCCTGCCTGAGGGCGCGCGTGCCGCGACCAGGAGAGACCCGTGACCACGACGATCGCCAGCGACCAGCTGCTCCACCTCGTCTTCGGCGGCGAGCTCGAGGACATCGAGGGCATCCGGTTCAAGGACCTCGCCGGCCTCGACATCGTCGGCATCTTTCCCGACTACGCCTCGGCCAAGGCGGCGTGGCGCGCCAAGGCCCAGGCCACCGTCGACAGCGCGCAGACCCGGTACTTCGTCGTCCACCTCCACCGCCTGCTGGAGCCGTAGGGCGCCGGCTGTGCAGAGCGCGGGCCGGCGTGGCGCCGGCCATTGTGACGGTTCGACCGCGCTGATAAGAGCCCGATCGACGCGGATGCCGACGGGCCTGTCGATCGGCCGGTCGTTCCAGGTCTTCAGGACGTGTCTCGGCCCGAGACCCCAAATGTTGAGCCCGCAGGCATGAAGTCTTCGATCAAGATCATCGCCGGCAATGCCAGCCGGCCCTTGGCGGAGGCGATCGCCGGATACCTGGAACTGCCGCTCGCCAAGTGCATGGTCCGGCGCTTCGCCGACATGGAGATCTTCGTCGAGATCCAGGAGAACGTGCGCGGCGAGGACGTCTTCATCGTCCAGTCGACCTCCTACCCGGCCAACGACCACCTGATGGAGCTGCTGATCATGATCGACGCCGCGCGCCGGTCCTCGGCGCGGCGCATCACGGCGGTGATCCCGTATTTCGGCTACGCCCGGCAGGACCGGCGCACCTCCGGCCGCACCCCGATCTCGGCCAAGCTCGTCTGCAACCTGATCACCGAGGCCGGCGCCGACCGCGTGCTGACGCTCGACCTCCATGCCGGCCAGATCCAGGGCTTCTTCGACATCCCGACCGACAACCTGTTCGCCGCCCCGGTGATGGTGCGCGACATCAAGGAGCGGCTGACGAGCACCGACCGCATGGTGGTCTCGCCCGACGTCGGCGGCGTGGTCCGCGCCCGGGCGGTGGCCAAGCGCATCGACGCGTCGCTGGCCATCGTCGACAAGCGCCGCGAGCGCGCCGGCGAGTCCGAGGTGATGAACATCATCGGCGACGTCGAGGGCCGTTCCTGCATCCTCGTCGACGATATCGTCGATTCCGGCGGCACCCTCGTCAACGCGGCCGAAGCCCTGCTCAACGCCGGCGCCAAGGAGGTCTCGGCCTACATCACCCACGGGGTGCTCTCGGGCGGCGCGGTCTCGCGCATCGCCGCCTCCCGGATGAAGGAGCTGGTGATCACCGACTCGATCCAGCCGACGCAGGCCGTCAAGCTCGCCCGCAACATCCGCGTCGCGACGATCGCCCCGCTGCTCGGCGAAGCCATCGGCCGGACCGCGACCGAGGCCAGCGTGTCGAGCCTGTTCGACTAAGCCTTTGCCGGGCGGCCCGAAGAAGGACGCCCTCCCCCCATCCATCCCCCTCATCCTGAGGCGCCGCAGCGAAGCGGAGGCCTCGAAGGAGCCCTCCAGCCTTCGCCGCGGGTTCTGGAGGGCTCCTTCGAGGCCCGCTGAGGCGGGCACCTCAGGATGAGGGAGATGGATGGGACGAATGCTCGTCTCAGCCGTCCCGTCCCCGCACGAAGCCCCGCGAGATCAGCCGGCTGCGCTCGCGCGCCCGGCGGTCGGCTTCGAGCAGGTCGGAGAGCGCGTCGGCGATGACGCAGCGCAGGGCGAGGTCGGCGTCGCCCGCGCTGGTGAGGAGGTAGGCGCGGGCGATGTCCTCGACCGGGCAGCGGCCGGGCGGCAGGTCGGCCCGGCGGGCGGGAGCGGAGGCGACGGGCATGGGGTGCGACTCGTTTGAGAACATAACGAGAACACACCAGATTGGTTAAGGTTCGGTCAAGGGGTCGCGGAAGGGGTCGCAGACGGGGGCGGCTCGCCCGAGCCGGGATGCGGCCCCATCCGCCGGCGGTCGTGCTCGATCGCGAAGACGTGGGCGTAGAGGTTGGCGACCCAGCGCCGGCCTTCCACGGTAAGGTCGAGGGCGCGGATCGCGTCGCCGATCACCGGCTCGACCTTGCCCCAGAAGAAGCTCGGGTAGCGCTCGGCCAGATCCGCCGGGTCGACGTAGCCGAGCGGCTCGCACAGGCCCGCCTCCTTCAGCTCGTGGAACAGCGCGTTGAGCTTGCGCGGGTAGAGCGGATCGCCGAGCTGGCCGATGAGGTCGGCCGCGCGCATCAGCCCGGCCTCCGTCGCGGTCTCGGCGTGGTCGCCGTCGTCGGGCACCGGGAAGCGCGTCAGCTCGATGGCGCGCGCCACACGGCCGGCGTCGACGAACTCGTGGTCGGAAAAGCGCTCCCACACCGCGATCTTCGAGCGCTCGACGTGGTGCGCCGTGAGCCCGGCATCGGAGGCCCCGCGCGGCAGCCCGACGGTGGTGCCGGCGCGGTCGATCACGAACCGGGTGCGCGTGTCGCCGGCGCAGACGCCGCGGACGTAGCCGATGTCGTGGTAGAGCGCGGCCAGGATCGCGTGCAGCCAGTCCCGCGGCGACACCCCCTGCGCCACGAAGCGCCCGCGCAGGATGTCCTGGGCGACCAGTGTCACCAGGGTGGTGTGGTAGGCGTCGTGGTAGAGCGCGTCGCTCTGCACGATCCGCTCGATCGTCAGCCGCGCCGATTCCTCGATCACCTCGACATAGCCCGGCTCCCGGCTGCCGAAAGTGCGCCGGTAGATTTTTGCGAGGTGCTCGCCGAGGGCGTCGGCGAGGAGCTTTGTGGCGTCGAGCATGTGCGATCCATCAATGAAAAACCATGAATTGACTAGCTGTGTGGAGCGACTTATTATACAATTCGATTATATCAAACATATTAGTCATTGAGGCGATAATACACCTATTGCATAATTCAAGAAACAAAAGCTTGATCTGAAAACTATAGAGATTATTCTTTTTAGAAAAGAAGGTGCAGAGGTGGTTGCCCATTTAAAATTGTAAGAGTAACACTCTGGACGTGGTTGGTTTCCGAGCAGATAAATTTAAGAAATTTGTGACGGAGTTTGGTATGGATCCCCTCGAGCAGGAAGCAATCAAAGGCGCAGGCGCTTTGATATCAGATTTTTGCAAAATTTCTATGAGATTCATTGCCGGTAAAACACATACAGAAATTGAAAAAATTAAAGTTATATTTGAAGTTGGTTTCCAAGAGTATATACAAAAGAATATCAGAAAGTATTCATCCGTAAAAACATTATTACACAGATATCAGCCAATTAATATCAAATCTATATATAGCTCCCCGAACATTATGTTTGGAAAAAAAAGCAGAGGACGAAGAGCAATTTGTACAAAATATTGAGGATAGGACCGGAATAGTCATCACAGGGATTGCCGGGTCTGGCAAATCTATGTTTATGAAGCATTTATTCATAAGATTTTGTAGTGATAACATCGGCCTAATACCCATATTTGTCGAACTAAGATCTCTTGAATCCGACAATCTTGATATAATAGAGCATATTTCTAGACAAATATCAAATTCCATCGAAGGATTTACAAAGTTTCAATTGGAATATGGTCTTAAAAATAAGAAATTCATCTTACTTCTGGACGGCCTTGATGAGGTAGACTCAAATCAGCGCGATGACGTTAGTAAAAATATTGTAGATATGTTTGAAAAATATGACGGAACTCCTATAATAGTTTCCAGTCGCCCGGATGGAAGATTTGCAGGGTGGAATCAATTCTACGTAGGGCACATTGAGCCCCTTTCCATACAAAAAGTGAAAGAGCTCATTAGTAGAATTGACTATGACGAGACTATAAAGATCGATTTTATCGAAGAAGTCGAGTCAAGAATATTCGAAACTCATCAAAGTTTCTTATCAAATCCGCTTCTGTGCACTATGATGCTGATGACATTCACAGAATTCGCGGAAATACCAAACAAAATGCATGTGTTCTATTCTCATGCTTTTGATGTTCTTTTTAGTAGACATGATCGCATGAAGGCATCATTCAAAAGGAAGTTTTATACCGAACTTGCAGTCGATGATTTCAAAAAGATACTATCAGTCTTTTGCGCCCTTACCTATATGAAGCAGCAATTCGTTTTTACAGAAAATAGCGCGGCAGATTTTGCAAAGAAATCTATCGACCATTGCTCAAATCAAGAGAAGCCCGCAAATTTCATAATGGATCTTAGCGAATCGATTTCCTTCTTATTGTTAGAGGGTGACGAACTATCTTTTATCCATCGATCATTCCAAGAATACTTTACTGCAATATTCTTGGCCGAAAGAACATTTAAAGACATAGAGAGTACAATCAATAAAATTTCATCATCGCGATCAGAAGACCAGGTGATTGAGCTTCTCTATGAAATTAATAGTGAGGCTCTAGAAATTAAGTATATTAGACCTAAAATGAAAATTCTCATGCAAAAATTTGATGAGATAGATCTAGAGAATAATCCGGCGGAAATATTTTCATTATTTTATTTAGGATATATGGTTGATCATGAAAGTAGTATTCAATTTCTAGTCGGAAAGTCTAGTCAATCTGGAATGTTCTATGCGGAATATTATGGATTACTAGCTTTGATTGAACGCTGTTATCCAAGCGCAGGCGGATATAATCTCGATGGGAGTGATTTCGACTGGTCGGAAATTATCGAACGGCAAGAAGACGCTGAAGACGACATGATTTTAAAAATCGATAATCCAACTAATATAGATATTATTGGCACTCCATTATTCAATCATATCAGTCTATTATTTCATCGACTTCAGGCTATTAATAATAATCTTGAGCTACGACAAAATAGCCAAGAGGAACTATTATTGCATATGTTCGATAGGGACCCCTAATTAAACAACCGTTTAATTGCGCGACGCAAATCATATTCCATTCATGTATAGCTGCCGAAGGAATTATGTTTTGCAATCTTAGAATTCAAGTATGGATCACCTTCCCATAAGCATCCAGCACGCTCTCGTGCATCATCTCGGACAGCGTCGGGTGCGGGAAGACCGTGTGCATCAGGTCTTCCTCGGTGGTCTCGAGGTTCATGGCGACGACGTACAAAGCCATGCACTGATAGTGCCTTAGGGCACCACCCCGGTCTAGGGGGTAGGTAGGGGTAGGAGGCGACAGGATACCCTCGCGGAACTCGCTGGCACAATCTGGGCACAGTGAGTGAGACCCATGGCCACCATCAGGAAGCGGAACGACAAGTGGCACGTCCAGGTGAGGCGTAAGGGGTCCGCTACGATGACCCGGTCGTTTCTCACCAAGGCCGATGCTCAGACCTGGGCACGACAGACCGAGACCCAGGCAGACAGGAGGGGTCTCCCGGTTGGCCTCAGGACTCTCGACACCCTCACCGTGGGTGACATCATGGTGCGCTACCGAGACACCGTGACCCCTACCAAGAGGGGAGCCGTCCGGGAGGCAATGGCGGTGAAGGTGCTGCTCAAGCATGCCATCGCGAAGGTGCCCCTGAGCGCCCTCACGGTCGCCAAGGTGGCTGCCCACCGAGACCTCAGGCTCCGCACGGTGAAGCCCGCAAGCATCAACCGGGAACTGGCCCTCTACCGGCATGCCTTCGAGGTTGCTCGGAAGGTCTGGGACGTACCCCTCTCCGAGAACCCATTCGCCCTCGTAGTGAAGCCCAAGGTGCTCAATGCCCGGACTCGACGCTTGGAGGCCGGTGAGTGGGAGGTCTTGCGGGAGGGGTGCCGGCGATCTCGGAACCCGAACGTCCTGCCCATGGTCGAACTGGGCCTAGAGACCGCCATGAGGCGCGGAGAGGTCCTCCGAATGCAGTGGCAGGATATCGACTGGACCAAGCGCACCCTGCTCATCCCGACCGCGAAGAATGGCCACGCGCGGACCATACCGTTGACTGGGCGGGCCTTGGCGGTGCTCCGGGAGCGGATGGCGGTGGCGGCCTCGGGGGAGCTTCGGGTCTTTCCGACGACTGAGGACGCGGTGAAGACGGCGTGGCGGTGGGTGATGAAGCGGGCCCCCCTCCCCGACTTCCGGTACCACGACCTCCGGCACGAGGCTGTGAGCCGGTTCTTCGAGCTGAACCTGAGCATCCCTGAGGTCGCCCTCATCAGCGGCCACCGCGATACCCGGATGCTGATGCGGTATACCCACCTGAGGCCCGAGGCGTTGGCGGACAAACTGGCGAAGCTCGGGGCGCCTACGGTGGTTTCGGCGCCCGCACTCTTGCGGCGGTCACGATGGGCCCCTGAGCCGGCGAGCGCCAAGCGGCGAGGCAGGTGAGGCTCTGCGGTGGGAGGTCTAAGCCGAACGGCATCCCGCCCGGCCGCCGCACAGTAGTTGTCCCATGGTGCCAGTAACCCTCTGACGCTTTAAGCCCGCTCTATCGCCGCAGGGCCTTCTCCGAGTGGGATGTGCCATATATTGCCTTAATCGCCGGCCATCGAGCGGCGGAAATTGGCCAGCGCAGAATTATGATGCAGTACCACCATTCCCTCTCAGGCCCGGCATCGTTGACCGTATGGCCTGCCGACATGAGCACGAAGGCCACGGAGCCGAGGGAGCTACCCAGCCTCCAAGAGGCGCTGGATGAAGCCCTCAAGGCGCTCAACGACGGCACCGGGACGCCTTGGGTCACCACGAGCGACGGCCTCATCCTGTCGCCGGCCCATCTCAGGGGCATGCTGCATTCGGCTTGAAGTTCCGAATGGCCCTCACGGTAATGCGCTTTATTCCGCCGAGCCCTCCCCGGAAGTGCCTGCCATCCGCAAACGCCAGCGCAATTTTGGGAAAGTCCAGCCGCGAAGAACCACGCCGAGGAACAGCCAGAGAGCGAGACGGTTAGGAGGTACAACTTAGGGAGTACCGCTTATGGATGTCTGGCAGCTCATCGGACGCGACCACGCGAACATCGAGCATCTCATCCATGAGGCGCCGAGGGCCTTGAACGGACCCGGTGTCGTGCGAAGCCGCGAGACGCTCCTCGGTGAACTGATTGACGAGCTGGAGTCACACGCCTCGGCCATCGAATACAGCCTGTATGGCGCCCTCGCGCAGCGGCCTGAGACGAGCCAACTCGCCGCCGAGCTGTATGCCGGGCACAGGGAGTTCATGCGGCAGCTTAACGGGCTGACCCGGTATCGCCGGAACGGCTCCGAAGGCTGGCTCGACACCTTTGAGGATGTGACCTTCCTCGTTGACCAGCACCTTCACCGGCTCAAGCGCGAACTGCTGCCCGCGGCTCAAAAGGTCCTCTCGGCGGACGAGGTCCGGGATGCGACCCGCGTATTCATCAGGGCTAAGACGCGGGTCATACAGGGGCGCCGTCCCACTCGATTTAGCGAGCTTGTGTCAAGTGAGATGGGACTCGGCGTTATCGTCGGCACTGCCGTAGCCGGCCTTGGGTACCTGCTCTGGCAGGGTGGCTATCTCGGCCGGTCTAACAGCCGCTCAAGGTCGAACAGTCGCTCAGTATCGTACGCTGGGCAGAGGGGCATCAACCCGGCAACGGCATCCGTGCCGGCCGGCCGCGACACGAGCAGCATCGGGAGGGATCGCCAGGAGCGGTTGCTCGATGATGGGCTTGAGGAGACTTTCCCCGCAAGCGATCCGATCTCGGCCCAGCGGTTCACCTGAGGTGAAGACGGAGAGCGGACAGGAGATTGGCGGCGTGACCGATCACATTAGCTACCCGCCGCTGAATACGCCGAAGCAGGTTGCCGAAGGTGTCTGGATCGTGGATGCGGAGCCGGTTCACCCGGGCCGCATTCCCTTACCCATTCGCATGACGGTGCTGCGGCTGGCTGGAGGCGGGCTACTGCTGCATTCGCCTGTTCCGTACCGCCCGAGCCTGCACCGCGCTCTGGAGGCGCTGGGCCGCGTCGAGCACTTTGTGGCCCCGAGCGTGGGCCATTGGATGTTCCTTCAAGACTGGCAGGCCGCTTGCCAGAACGCGATCACCTGGGCGGTCCCTGGGCTTAAGGACCGTGGGCAGGTTCGCCGCTCCGGGGTTCGGATCGACGCAGAGCTATCGAACAAGCCACCTCGCATATGGGCGGGCGAGATTGACCAAGTGCTGGTGAAAGGCCCTGTGTTCAAGGAGGTTTGCCTCTTCCACCGACCAAGCAGGACGCTCCTCCTCACGGACCTCATCATCAACCTGGAAGGCGACCTCCTACCGGTTGGTCCTCGGACCCTCGCCCGCGTGCTCGGGATCGTCGCGCCGAACGGCAAGGCACCGCTCTACCTCCGCCTCCTCCTCCGCATGAACCATCGAGAGGTCGCACTCGCAGCTTGGAGGCTCGTGGCGTTCAACCCGGATCGGGTCATCTTCACGCATGGCCATTGGTTCAACCGCGACGCTACGAGCCAACTGCGGCGCTCGCTCTTGTGGCTTCTCGGCCCCGTCGAAGGCGAGCGGCGGCTTCCACAGTCGAGCATGCTCCCGGTCGCCCTGCCACGAACCTCTACAGTCCTTGCTGCCGCGGCGCTGCTGGGTCTCGTTGCGGTGGTGGCTTACCGTAGGCAGAGGCGGCCCGATGTCTGAGGTGGGAGCCCAGTGCTAAGGTCTACTTCGCCGCCGGGGCTCCTGGGTTTGCCTCAGGATCAATCTCCCGGTTCTGATTAACTGCGCCCTCGGTAGGCTCCTTTTGAGCGGCGACCTGCTGGCGCGTCACGCTAAGCAGCTTGTCGAGCTTTGCCAGCTCCCCGGTCTTCGCCGTGAGGTCCTCTGCAACCGAGGAAAGCTGGCCTTGCGTCTCCGCGAGCTTGCTACGGGTCGCCTCCAGCTCAGAGGCGCTAATCAGCTTCTCCGCGCTCAACTTCGTAACGGCATCTTGCATCTGGCCTCGCTCGGCGTGTGCGAGGGCTATGTCTCGCGCAGCTACCGCCAAGGCATCGCGCGACTGCTGAGCCCGGGCCTGGATAGCAACAAGCTGCTGCTCTTGGGCACTAACCATCTTGTCGGCCTCTTCCGCTCTTTGCTGCAACTCGCTGCGGCGAAGCTCCAAGGCGGCAAGCTCCTCCCTGGCCGTCACGAGCTTCTGAGTGGCCAGCTTGCCCTCCTGCTCGCTTGCTGCGGTTCTGGCCTGCAACTCGGTGAGAGTGCCTGCCGTCGCCTGTTGCTGGGCAAGCTGCCGCCGGAAGTCTTCTTGGGCTGTCACGAGCATGGTGATGTGCCGAGCATGCGCCCGACGCTCATTGCCCTGCTGGACGGCCATGATGATCCCGACAGCGAGCAAGGCGACGACAGCAATGGCCAATCCGAGCGGGACGGGCCGACGTAGCTCCGAGACGGTTCCAAGTGCCACAGGGCGACCTCACAGGCTGGCGGGTAGGCGAACCGTCAACGCGAGGATAGGGCGGGTGGGTCCGCCTTGGGCTGGGCCGTATGGGCGGCCTATGGCGGGCTTCGCCCATTGTAGGGCTCGCTGGTCGCTTGCGAGTTTTGCCCGGTCCTGGCGTGAGGAGACCCACTGGGATGCGGGAGGCAACGGGCTCTACGGTGTTCCTTATTGTCGCCCTCGCGCCGACCCTCGCGCTGGCCCGGCGGGTGATCGTTAAGGACGGGACCGCGGATGCGAGCTTGCAGGGTGCGGCGGCCTTCCTTGCGCTGTTCCCCGTGGTGGCCGTGGCGGTGTTCGCGATGGCTCGGTGGGTTGGATGGCGGGGGTAAGAGTAGAGGCCACGATGCTCTCACTGGTCACACGCGCCGGGGGGGGGGGGGGCGTCGGTCGGGACCAAGGGCAGAAGTTTAGCTTGAACGTTCTCGCGGAGGAGTTAAGTCGGATCGAAGCCCCGAAGGCGGTGCGAGGCGAAGAATAGTTTGCCTCATGTGATATTACCATCTCGCGACGCTAATTCACAGGAGCGTAGAATGCTTCCGCCGACCTATTCTCGCCGCCGCAGATTGAGCGAAGCAAGCGACGTGGAGGTATATAAGTACGAATCAGTACCGAAAAAGGTAAAAGTTCAAACCGTACAAATCATTCGTGGCGCCATAGGGACATACTATCACAACGGAAACAATAGCGCCGCCGGTAAGCTGTACGAATATATTGCGCGTGAGATGCGAAAAGAGGTAGGAGTTCATAAGCTTACTGAACATGCGCGGAATGCAGATGATGAGTTTCTGAGATGGCTAGAATATACAAATGACGTAGAAGCGTGGCTGGACGGCGTAGAGTATTCAATGCGCGGAATAGATAGGCTGGTTAGAGGTAAGGAAGAGTACTATTTCGGCAGGCATTCAAGCCCCGACGAAGCAATCGCCGAGTTCAATGCGCGCATGCAAGAGGCGGCTATTGGTTATCAATATGTCTCAGGTGACATAGTGCGAATTGACTCCATGCACATGCACAAAGAGGTTGTACTGCCCGCATTAGGCTTGTTGAACCAAGAGAGATTTGCTGCGGCAGAACAGGAATACAGATCGGCACATCAGGCATTTCGCAATGGAGAACTAGAAGATTGTATTATCGACTGCGGAAAAGCCTTTGAAAGTGTACTTAAAGTAATAGGAGCTGCCCGTAGTTGGCCGATAGGGGGCAACGATACGGCCAGCAAATTGATCCAAGCTGCGGCTACGGCAGGATTCATTGCGCCATACGCTTCTACCAGCCTGAATCATCTTAAGGGCTTGCTGGAAAGTTCGACGCCGACCATCCGAAACAAGGAAGGTGGGCACGGCGCCGGCACTACTCCTCGGGTTATTGCGCCGGAACTGGCAGCACTTCAATTGCATCAGACCGCTGCCATGATCCTTTATCTGACACAGCGTGACGCTTCACTTCGAAGTGCGGGCGAATGACGCATCGGCGTGCCCAAAGCAGCGGTCGCAACGGCCTCACTCCTGGTCGCTTTGACGCCCACCCTTGCTCTCGCCCGGCAGGTGATCGTTGACGACGGTAAAGCGGGGCGGGACCTCCGGTGTGCGGCGGCCTTCCTCGCGCTGTTCCCCGTGGTGGCCGTTGCGGTCTTCGCGGTGGCTCATTGGATGAATTGGCGGGGTAGCTAGCGGTGAGTCGGCTCAAATCAGAACGCCACCATTGGTGGCCGGAATGCGTATCAAGCTTCTGGAAAGACGCTGACGGTTGCGTGAACTGGCTCGACCCGACCGGGCTTGTGCGCCGAGCGCCACCGAAAAATTTTGGAGTGATTGGTAACGGGCATCACATCAAGCTTGGGCGAAATCCGAACGAGTCAACGGCTTGGGATCAGTCCTTCGAGCCGGTATTCCAAAACGCCGACAGTAATTTCCCTTCTGTGATTGCCTGGCTAGACAGCCTTGAGCGGGAGCTGAAGCCTGCGACCTCGGCTGTTACAGAGCGGTTGATCGTTCAAGAATCGCCTGACAAAATGATAGAGAAGCTCGTTCAGGGGATAGTGTCACTCGCGGTGCGTAGCCCTATGAATCGAGAAGCCGCTGTAAGCGTAGCCGAGAGTCTGCGAGGTCCAATTAATGAACCAGAGAGAAGCACCCTGATAGGGATGAATATGCGCGACTCTTTTGACAGGGCAGTCAAATCTATCGGCACAAGCGGTAAGTTTGTAATTATGTACTCTGTCAGTCGAGAGTTTATATTTGGAGATGGCTTTTATCACAATATCGTCACACCGGCAGCCGCGCCTTCAAGTCCAAAGATACTTGTTGCATTAACCCCGAATATAAGCGTTTTATATGCGCGTCCTACGCAGTATAGCGTTAATCCGAAACTGAGGACCTTATCTTTGCATCCTTGCGAAACCACCTGCCTAAATGATTCAGTTCAAACATACGCGAAAACCGCTCTTTACTACCGCAGCCAAAAACCCGAGATCACGGAGGATTTCCGCGAAGCAAAGCATTTGAAATACAATTTTCTGCAAAATCCGATTGATGCTTTCATAGCGCAAATCTCATGAGCCTTGGCGGGAGCAATGGCCAAAGCCAGACATACGAAATGCCTAACCCTCGGCTACCATCTCGCTTGCCTACTGCTCCGGTACCATCCCGTTCAGGTCCACTCCGAACGCTTGACCCACATGCGCGATGGTCCCCGCGCCCGCCTGTTGGTCCGTCTTAGGGCCCTTCAGCGCGGCGGAAGCCGCACGGTGCTTACAGCTTGCTCGAAAACAGCCACGCGCACCTTCGGGAGAGCTATCAGCAACCTGCCGGCTGCTTCTCGGCACGCAGACACAGTGCCCGTAAGCGACGCCTGCGGCCTAGACCCCCTCTTCTTCAATGCCTCTTCTGCACTCTTCAAGCTTCTCGGTGCTGCTGTACTCAAGGTGACCAAGAAGCAGGACGCCTCAAGTCGACTACCCCCTGTAGTCTACCTCTCACCGGGCAACTCTGAGCCGGCATCTAGCCCGTCACCGAGTTGGCATCGGGCCTCCCTCACTGCCAGGTCTTGATGCACCCATGATAGGTGCAGTCCTGCCCCCCCTTCCTTCTGAGGGGTACCTGATGCCCTTGCTCGGGGGTGCCACTGGGTACCGTGGGTGGCATGAGATCTCCCCTGGAGCACCCAAATGGGTCCGGTGGTGCAGAGCCGTAGACCCACTGCCGACATGGCTGTGCGATAGGACCGAATGGTTGCAATGACGGTGACATGAGGTCGGCGGCCGGAGGGGGGGCGAGTGAGGGGACAATACCATCACCAGCTGCTTGGGAGGATCGAATGGCTCTACTTAATGACCCCCTGGTACCCTTTAGATGGGAGGTAACTAGTAAAGCGATTTCAATGAGATAGGCAGGCGATGGCCGGCGACCGTCTCCGCCGCGTCGCTCATGATGCGAGCAACCTTGTCCGCCTTCGAGCGGGCGACCATCAGGCCATCGTGCATCGGTAGAGCCGTTATCTTCTGGTCCGCGAGGTCCAGTAGCGCCTTCACGATCACCTGGGACTCGGTGAACATCAAGCTAAGCCCGATGCCCGTCTCGAAGATCGGCGCCAAAGCTGGATGCGCAGCGAGGATCGCGGCCCGAAGCTGCGGCCCCGAGGTGCCTGGAGGAAGCTCGCCACTGGTGCCCCGTGGGACACGCGTGAGCGGGGTCCGCCGGAACAGCATCGCCAGTACCGCCTTCTTCACCCCCGCCCGCCACGGCGCCCCTGGGAGTCCGGGAAGGCCTGCGTAGAGGTCGCCGGGCGGCGGCGTGAGATTAGCGCGGAGGTACGCGAGCCGCACGAACATTGCGTCGAAGTCCAGGTCCGCAACCGGTTCTCCCTTGATGCGAATTCGGTGGCGTTGGTCCTTAGCGAGTGTCTGCCACCAGCCCCCGAATAGGCGCCCCCCGAGGTCGAAGCGCTCGGTTCCCTCGGGATCATCAGGCTGGACGTTGAAATGCCGACGAAGGAACGGGAAGCTGGTCGGGCAAGGTTTGCCCTCGTGATCCTCCAAGCTGATGTCGGACGAAGCGAGGAAGGCGTTGATCGCCTTCATCTCCGCCCGGTACCGGTGGGTCTCGTCGGTGTCCGCGTAGTCTATCAGCTCGCGGCTTTCCTCTCGGCCGGCAAAGTCGCGCTCCACTTTGCCGAGATAGATGGTCTCGCGGCCGGGCTCCTGGCTGAAATGATGAAGCCCGATCTTAGTTTTGCGCAGAGTGGAAGCCCAGTTTTCGCTGATCGTTATCGAACTCGATGTCCCCTTACGGCTGGAGCGATGGAGTGAGAGCACCGAGTCGCCGTAGCTAGCTAAGAGTTCAACTACGCTCGGCATATTGCCGAAGCCTTTGCGGTCGTAACGCGTGTGCTTCTGCTTGGCCGCCCTCAGACTTACGCCAACGGTAGGGGGCTCCAAACCAAGCGCGACGGCGTATGCCAAGTTGGCGAAAACGGTCCTGGCGATAGCGTCGCGGCTTTGTCTGTCCTTCTCGCGCATGCGGCGGACACGAGGCGTTCCGACGTAGGTCCAATGGCCTATGATGTTGTCACCAACGGCCCGGACCGTGAGAAGACTACAGGTCAACCACGGATTGAACATATGCTCATGGCGAGCATTATGTGAGTCCCTTGACCCCTCTGCCATATCACTCGCTTGCGAGACCACCGCGCCTACCGTCTCCACATTGGCAGCATCCTTCCGCCAGTCAGGCCGTAGCAGCATCGCTCCCTCCCTGTGTCGAGAGGGCGAGCGTAGATCTAAGGCTGAGGACGGCGGGCAGGTGTGCCTCGCGGACATGCTCGCACGCCTCCTCCAGCATCAGCCCGAGGTGCCGAAGCGCCAACCCGGCGGAACGAGGATAGCGGTCGTATCGGGACCCCGGCCCATAGACCACGTGGGAGCCGCTCGCGAGTCGAAAGACTGCCTTGGCCGCCTGGACCCGCCGGTACTCTGTTGTCTCGCTGCCGGGGGAAACGGAGTCTTCCGCGATGGCGGCGCAGACCGCGAGGTAGTTCACTAGGAGCCGCCGTGGTGCGATCCCGGCCCGGCGCAGGCGAGCGAGGGAGGCACGCGCCTTTGCCGGTGGATCTAGCAGTTCGTTCACGTCCACGATCCGCTCCACGGGCCCAGAGTCCGCCATGAGGCAGTCCAGGGCGTGCATGGCCGCCACCACCCAAATGTCGTTCGGGTGAGTCTTGAGGAAACGCTCGGCGGCCTTGCGGTACGGGTCGAGGACGGCGGCGGGATATGTCTGCTTCCAGTGGCAGCCGTGTCGGTTGGCTCGTTGGCAGCATCGACGGCAGTAGAGAAGGGACAAGCCCTTCCCCGCTAAGGCAGCTGGTGGCCGTCCGCACCCCGCCGCAACGCAGACCTGGAGAGCGCCATCCGCCCGATAGGCCGTCCGCTCGCGGAGTGCGACCGTGCCCGGTCGGAGCCCCCGAGCGTTCGCTATTGCAGCGCGACGGTTCACGCGCGAACCACCGCCTGCCGATCCTCCTCCAGTCCGTCCATCGCCATGCGGAGGAGTTGCTTGGCGGCTTCCGTCTTGTCTCCTGGAGTGCCGGGGAAAAGTGCATCGGGTGCGTCCACCACGGAGATGATGATTTCGCCATAGTTATCGACCGTGTCGTTGGCGGTGCGCCGGTTGTTCCGTGAGAACACAATGTTCGCACACGTCAGATTGAGCGTGTCGCCGTCTGCATAACCAAAGTCTTCTTCGGACTCCGCTCCGGCGATCAGCCTGGAGAAGACCGTTCCCGCGCTCCGGGCCTTCCTCCCGAAGACCTTCACGTAACGCCGGCCGTTGGTGGCGTCCACGAAAACACTCTGCCCGCACACCACGATGAGCAACAGCATGGCATAGGCGCCTGGGTTGCAGCGGCACCGGAGAGCTTTACCGTCCTTATCCTCTAGGTTGAACTCGATGACTGGGAGGCCGCCTGCCTCACCTTCGACGGCAATACGAGTGATCCCGCCGACCTCCGCCAGAAGCAGAAGCCGCAGTGTCTGAGCGGAGCACGGTTGAGTGAGGAACTGCCGCAAGCCAGCGAGAGCGACAGCGAGTTGGTCGGTCGAATGAGAGTTCATGGCGATCCTGACAGCGGGGGGAAGCTCCAGTTACAAGCCGATACATAGTGCTGAAATTTGGCATTTCAAGCGGAAATTGATGGGCGATAATTGCTGCTGAGTCGGCCTTTCGTGCGATCCCTGTCCAACTCACCGGAGTGGTCCTGCCGGTAATCCCTCAACCGGGGCAGACACCTCTGCGCCGAAGACCAGCCTGCTGCCCGCACTGGGCACGCCACGGCGGAGCTTTGCCCGAACCGCAGCCGAGCCTATGCAGCGTGAAGCCGACATCGCGGCCACCGATGCCGCGCACATGGACGCCACCGCCGCCTTCACCCTCGCAACCGGCATCAGCCTCGCGCTACACCTGTGGCGTGTGCGCATCGGCAGCTCAAAAGTGTTGGCTACCTAGGGTTGATGCTCTAGGCGCTCGTTTAGGTTCAGATATGCTGCCGGCGCCACTCGAAGCCCGCCGCAGGCCCATGAAGATAAAGTCCGTTCGCATTCAGAATTTGCGGTCGCCAAGGGATCAGACCATCGGGCTAAGCGATTATACCTGCTTGGTCGGTGCCAATGGAGCGGGTAAATCGACTATCCTCTGCGCTCTTAATATATTTTTCCGAGAGACGGAAAATAGCGCAACAAGCCTGAGCCACCTCGATGCAGAGGACTTTTATCAAAAAGATACCTCCCAGCCCATCGAGATCACTGTAACCTTTGAAGCGCTCAACGAGGCGGCCCAGGCTGACTTCAAGGATTACTTTAGGCAAGGACAGTTGGTCATTACGGCCCGCGCCAACTACGATGCTACGGCGGGTCACGCGGTCGTAGTCCAGTATGGCAATCGGCTGGGCATGGAAGCCTTTGCTCCGTACTTCGAGCGAGCATCGGACGGCGCTAAGGCGTCAGAACTGAAAGAGATTTTCCTGCGCCTCCGGGGCGCCCACGATGGTGTGAAGGCCGCCACCTCGATGGCTGACATGGCCGCAGCTCTCCGCGAGTTCGAGACCGACCATCCTGACCTTTGCGTCCTTCTTCCGAGCGAGGATCAGTTCTACGGGGTGAGCCAAGCGGTGGGCCGGCTCAGAGCCTATGTGCAGTGGGTCTACATCCCGGCGGTGAAAGATGCCGCCGATGAGCAAGCCGAAGCGAAGAACACGGCATTCAGTCGGCTCTTGAGCCGGACAGTCCGGGCTCGCGTCAACTTCTCGGAGAAGATGAAGGGCCTTCGGGACGCCGCCGAAGCTCAGTACCGCGAGATGGTCGCTGCCGAGCAAGGCGCTCTCGATGAAATATCAGCGGCTCTCCAAGGGCGTTTGGCGGAGTGGTCGCACCCGGAGGCAACAGCGAAACTGCTTTGGCACCAAGACACCAAGACCTCCATTCGGCTTGAGGAGCCGTCCGCGAGACTGCTTGCAGGTGATGGCGAGTTCGAGGGCCAGATATCGCGCTTTGGGCACGGCTTGCAGCGCTCCTACATTATGGCGCTTCTGCAAGGCTTGGCGTCTAACGACGATGAACAAGGCCCGAAACTGATCCTCGGGTGCGAGGAGCCGGAGCTATATCAGCACCCGCCACAGGCTCGGCACCTAGCGTCGGTTCTGCAAAAGCTGAGCGACAGCAACTCACAGGTCATCATCACCACGCACAGCCCGTTCTTCATTGAGGGCCGTGGGTTCGACAGTGTGCGCCTTGTCCGCAAAGATCGGGCTCAACGCATGTCGCGCGTGACCAGTGCAAGACTTGAAGATGTAAGCCGGCGCTTGGCAGAGGTAACCGGGGAGCCATTGCTGGCGAGAGATGGAATCCTGGCGAAGCTGCATCAGGTCATGCAGCCAATGCTCAATGAAATGTTTTTCGCTCCCCGCATCGTTCTCGTCGAGGGCTTAGAGGACGTTGCCTACATCAACGCCTGGATGGTGCTCACGGAACGGTGGGATACTATGCGGAAGCATAGCTGCCATCTAGTCCCTGTTAACGGGAAGAGCGAGATCATTCAGCCGCTTATCGTGGCTGATGCGCTAGGCATCTCTGCGTTCGTCGTCTTTGATGGTGACGGAGACAAAATTGCCCATGTCAATCCAGATACTGCTAGGTCTAGGCGTATTGTACATGAGCGAGACAACCAAGCGCTCTTAGCTCTGTTAGGCGCTACAGGGTGGGCGCCATTCCCGACTGAGACCTATTGGCACAATCGGTTTGTGATGTGGCACACGGACTTGGCGAAGGTCGCGGAGACCGAGGTTGGTGCGGAGCGCTGGTCTCAGTCCGCAGAGGCTGCCAGCCGCCTGTATGGCAACGCTGGCGGCCTTAAGAAGAACTCCCTCCATGTAGCGGCGCGGCTCGATGCGCTCCACAAGGGCGAATGCCGACCGGCATGTTTGGAGCGGCTGTGCGACTCGATCTTGGAGTTCTGCACGGCTCACTAGATAGCTGCCGCCACGGGGGTCCGGGCAGTCACACTTTAGTACCGCTCGCCGGTGTACTTGCCGGCGGCGTTGAAGCTGAAGGATCGATCAAAGCCGAAGGCGTTCCATAGCCTATCGAAGACTGGCCGTAAGACCTCCTCATCAGTTTGTTGCGGGTCTGTGATGACGGCCTCGGGCAAAAGCAGCACATCGGTCCGCGTCGGCCGTTTTAGGTCGAAGGCCCGTCCAGAGCTGGAGAGATTGTGGCCGCGAACTCCGATGAGTGAGAGGAAGACGTAGAGCGGCAGCTCGACACCCTTCTTTGTCAGCTTCTCGCGATAGCTCTGCAAGGCCTGTAGAGCAGACCATTCAACTGTCGAGGCGGGGATGAACCATCCGTCTTCACCCTTGTGGCCTACGGTGGCAGCCCCCTCGATGATGCCGGAGCGGAAAAGCATCGCGTAGCCGTAGGTGCCGTCAGGGTCCTGCTCCTGGCCGGAGAACGTCGCGAAACCTTCCAGGGTATGGCGGGCATTGAAACTGCCGCCCGCGAGGCCGAAGGGAAAAATGAGGTCGTGGTTACGGTCTATCCCGACATCCCGCTTCGCCGCGAACGTCTCTAAGGGGACCACATGAAGGACGGCCTTGGCACCGCTTCGCAAACCTACGGGTCCTTCACCCGCTTCAATGATGCTCAGCCTTTCGTTCCTGAACCGGCGAATGCGATCATGTACACCCTCGGCGGACAGGAAGGCAGCCCGCAACTCTGTCACGTCCAAGGCGGTCTTCCCGGCGTTGGTCCGGCCGTAGAAGTGCCCGTGGTTGCGGAACGTCACCCGATGCGGCCCGAGGTAGCTGCGCGGGATTCTCACTAAAAGAAGACCCTTGCCGCTCGGCCCCGCTAGCCACCGTACCTCCACCCTCGGCAAGCGAGGCTCAAGGCCGGACCGTAGGCTGCCCTCCAGGCGCAACACCTCCGCATCCGGGTCCGCCAACTCGATGCCAGGAGCGCCCGTAGCCTCGCCCTGCGCCTCCGTGATGCCGAACACGATGTCGCCGCCGGCCGTGTTGGCGAGGGCGGAAACGTCCGCCAGGAACTCGCGCTTGTCGTCGTCCTTGCCGCCCACTAGGGCTTGCTTAAAGTCCAGCGTACGCCCTTCCCGGAGGCCCGCTTCCACCATCGCCTCTACATCGCTGAACGTCAGCGCGTCGATTGCCTGCGGGAGCATCGTGGCACCTGTGCGAATTGGGCGAGGGAGAGACGGGACACGCCCTCCTCTCCTGCTAAAGTAACCGCCTACTCAGGCCACCGCAAAGCGCTCGCGAAGCTAGCTCGGTTAACGCCCCCTCCGAGTGTTGCGCCTTGCCCGCCGAGCAGTAACCTTGCGGTATGCCTGAGCCGAGTCGCATCGCCCGCCTCCGCATCACCCTGGACGACACCGAGCCAACCATCTGGCGGACCGTCGAGGTGCCGCTCGCAGCTAGTCTCAAGCTCCTTCATGAGGTGATCCAGGCGGCGATGCCTTTCCAGAACTACCACCTCTTCGAGTTTCAGGAGGGGGCTGTTCGGTACGTCATCCCCGACCCTGAGTGGCATGACGGAAACACCCGCAGCGCGAAGTCCACCAAGCTCGGGGCGCTTGTGGATCGGGGCACCACCGCCTTCGCCTATACCTACGACTTCGGGGACAACTGGCAGCACACCATCACGGTCGAAGAGGTCGGCCCTGCTCACCCCGCAATCGCCTACCCGCGCTTTCTCGACGGGGCGAGACGGGCACCACCCGAGGACGTGGGCGGCACGATGGGCTTCGAGGAGTTCCTTGAGGCAGTCACCAAGCCTCGGCACCGTGAGCGCAAGGGGATGCTGGAGTGGTACGGCGGCCCGTTCGATCCTGATGGGCTGGACCGAGAGACCATTGAGGCCGGAGTGTCAAAGTTGGCCCGGCGACGTGCCATCGGGCAGGCAGCGTTCGTGAAGGGCCGAGGTCGGCCGTGAAGCCCCTCAGCGGATGAGGGCGAAGAGGGAAAGCGGGCGGTGAAGCCACTAAGCCGTTTCAAGCTCTTCGATAGCAAGCGTAAGCCGTGCCCGCATGATTATCGCTCCGGCCTGATCTCGAACGCTCGCCAAGAATATTTGACCGTCTGAGGTGGTGTCTAGTAGCTCAGAGAACCGCTTTAAAACATGACCCAACTTCTCTCGCGCTGCTCCTGCGTCTGGCAATTCAAAGCCTTTCTTGTCACGCACGAAATTAGTGCCGTCATGAAGGTCGATATAGAACAGCGGCATCTTAAGCGCCTAAGCCTGAGGATGGTAATAAGGCTAAGTACTGCCTGCGGGCTCGTTTTGCGATAGCGCCACGCTTGCATGTTGCATGCCGCCTACCCTTCATCCCGTCAGCCGGTCCCGCCCACCTTTCTCAGGATGTCCCGGCGCTGCGCTCTTGATCAAGGCGGTACCTGATGGCCCGACCGTTGCCTCCGCCTCAGTCTCGCCAAGGCAACCGGGCACCCTCCCCTCATGATAAAGACCTCCCGCATTCTCGGCTGGCTGCTCCTGGCGGGAGTTGTCTTCGCGACGCTCGCGCCCATTGGCCTCCGACCCATCAGCGATGCCCCGGTCTCCGTCGAGCGGTTTGGCGCCTACGCGGTGGTGAGCTTCTTGTTCGCCCTCGGATACCCGAACCGCCGTTGGCAGATCGTGGGAGGGCTGATCGCGCTTGCTGGTGCGATGGAAGCGATGCAGAACCTTGAGCTAACTCGGCATGGTCGCTTCGGGGACTTCGCCGTGAAGGCCACTGGGTGCTGGTTCGGGGTGATGGTTGCCGTCGTCCTCGCCTTCATCCCGGCGAGCATGGCGAAGGCCGAGGGACGCCTTTAAGCTCGTGCCACTGCGTCGCATCTCATCCCTCGATGAGAACAGGCTCATTCAACCCGACGCCCCTAGTCCACCGCTACCGCATCCGAAGAATGATCCCACTCAATGCGTGGGTGTCTGACTCGCGGGCGGGGCAAATGGATGACAACAAGGCCCGCGCTTCCAGCGGCCGCGACAAACTCACAGCACCAGAACACCACGTCGAGCATGGTCGTTGCCCTTTTACAAGCTCCCAGAACATGCGTGGCCAAGCATGGTTAACATTTCGTTTCGGTGAGGGGGGCGGCGTCAGCACAGCTTGCCCTCAGTCGCTGCCGCAAGTGGCTTTGACCGTTGGTCTTCCCAGAGCAGCCCATTCTCCTGAGCAAGGGCTGCCGCCTCGCCTCGTTTAGCGAGCGCCTGGATGGCATGATACCGGCTCAGGGTGCGGAACAGCTCGCCAGCCCCGCACGGGCCCTGCCGGTCCATATAAGCCGCGAGGTTGGCATAGTGGCTGGCCATCAGCTCGTCGCTCGCTGCCGCCATGCGGAGCCCTGAAACCGCCAGTCTCGCGGCGGACCATGGTCTTTCTGGTGCGTCCATCCCTACGACCATCGTGCTATTGCAGCTTCCGAGTCTACAGGGTTGTCGCGGATGCGGTAGATTGTCTGCCGGGTAAGGCCGGTAACAGTCGCGATATCGCTCACGCCTTCACCCATGCTCAGAGCCTCCCTAACGGCATCGAACTGCGCCCGCGTGAAGCTGGGCTTACGGCCCCGGTAGGCGTCCTCGCGGCCCTTGGCGTGGTCGATGCCGGCCCTCTGCGCTTCCTTGCTAGCCTCCGCCTGGGCCTGCGCCGTGGCGGCCATGAAGCCGATGAGCGCATCCCGCACGGCTTGCTGCATCGGGTCCTTGGTGGCCCCGTCGAAGGTGAGGCCATTGATGACGGTGCGGACGATGACGCCCCGGCGCATCAGCTCCCGGATGGTGTCACACACGTCCGCGTAGTTGCGGCCCAGGCGGTCCACCCAGCGGACCACGAGGGTATCCCCGCGGCGGAGCATGTCGAAGAGCCTGCGGCCCTGCGGGCGGTCATTGAGGCTGGTGGTGAGGCCCGACACCCCCTCGTCCGCAACCACCTCGTCTACCTCGAAGCCGGCCGCCTCGGCCTGGATACGCTGGTGAGCGATGGTCTGGTCGGTGGTCGAGACGCGGGCGTAGAGGATGGTCTGCATGGGAGCGGCGTCCGTCCGAAAGGGAGGTGTCCGCAAGAATGGCTGTCCGTTGGGTGATGTCAACCCTTACGGACGGCCTTTCGTACAGCCTCGGTGCCGTACGCTGCGGTATACCCTTGCGGACAAACTGAAATCGCTTGGGCCGACAATCAGCTTTGAACGGCTGTAATGAGATTTATCATTTGATTATCTCATACAACCTGCGCTAGAAAAGTCTAATGCGGGGTTGCTCAATGCTAAAAGATCATTTGGTGGTGCATGTTCCACAAGGCGCGGTGACATTTCGCGGGAGAGGCGATGGCTCGCTCACGGGTTTCCGGCTGACATTGAGGGTGTGCCCGCACTGCTCCCAGCGCAATGCTCGCCAGACAGAGGCAAAAGGCTACTGCCAGTGGTGTGCCTACGTCCCGCTGCTTTGTGATGCTGAGCCCGCAAAAGCAGCCTAAGGCGGGCAGCCTAAGCTAACCGCAGTCGCTGCCGGCACCGGATCACACTCGGGCCTTCGGCTTGGCCTTGCGCTTCCGCGCTGGCTTCTTCCCGGTGGCGGCCTTCATCATCTCGGCAAGGGCCAACTGCTGCTGGTTCCGAACGATGGACGTAGCCGTTCCCATCCACCAGCCGGCCGCGCGATTGGCGCCAATCAGCCAGAGGCTCAATGCTGGGTTCTTCATGGCTAACCTCGTGAGGGCCGCAGTGGCCTTCCTAACCGGGTAACGCGCCGGAGCCTTTGAAGTGGCGGAGGGCCGGGCGCCGGGTGCGCGAGGGTGGCACGAGGCCGGCGGGAGGGGCCATCGCGCTCGCGCACGAGGGAGGCCGGCGGAGGGGGTACGGGGGGAAACTCTGCCGCTCCGTGTCAGGCATGAGGTGTCGCGCGAGTGACCCCTCGGTTTCGGCCCGGGTCCCTCCCCCTACCCGAACAGGCTGCGCACAGGTCCACGATGCCGGGTGGTCTCAGGCCTCAGGCCCGTACCTCGCGCACCCCTCGCTGCCGCCATCTCTGGCACAATCTGGGCACACTGAGATGTGCCCGAGGCCACTTCGACCCCCTACCCGAGGCTTGACCCCGAGCCTACCCCCGGACTAGCCTCAGGGTCCTAACAGCCTGTTCCGAAGGAGCTTTTCGCCCCCTCTCCCCCCTAAGTATGAATCACCTTCCCATAAGCATCCAGCACGCTCTCGTGCATCATCTCGGATAGCGTCGGGTGCGGGAAGACCGTGTGCATCAGGTCTTCCTCGGTGGTCTCGAGGTTCATGGCGACGACGTAGCCCTGGATCAGCTCGGTCACCTCGGCGCCGACCATGTGGGCGCCGAGCAGCTGGCCGGTGTTGGCGTCGAACACCGTCTTGATCAGCCCGTCCGGCTCACCGAGCGCGATCGCCTTGCCGTTGCCGGCGAAGGGGAAGCGGCCGACCTTGATCGCAAAGCCCTGCTCCTTGGCCTTCGCCTCGGTGAGGCCGACGGAGGCGATCTGCGGCTGGCAGTAGGTGCAGCCGGGGATTTTTGCCTTGTCCATCGGATGGGTGGGCAGGCCCTTGATCGTCTCGATGCAGATCACGCCCTCGTGCTCGGCCTTGTGGGCGAGCATCGGCGGCCCGGCGACGTCGCCGATGGCGTAGAGGCCGGGCACGTTGGTGCGGCCGAGCCCGTCGGTGACGACGATGCCGCGCTCGATCTTCACCCCGAGCTTCTCCAGCCCGATCCCCTCGATGTTGCCGACGACGCCCACCGCCGAGATCAGCTTCTCCGCCGTCAGCGTCTGCACCTTGCCGTCGGCGGCCTCGATGGTGGCGGTGATCGAATCCGCGCCCTTCTCGACCTTGGTCACCTTGGCGCCGGTCAGGATCTTGATGCCCTGCTTCTCGAAGCGCTTGCGGGCGATGGCGGCGATCTCCGGATCCTCCACCGGCAGGATCTGCGGCAGCAGCTCCACCACCGTCACCTCGGCGCCCATGGTGCGGTAGAACGAGGCGAACTCGATGCCGATCGCGCCCGAGCCCATCACCAGGAGCGACTTCGGCATCGTCTCCGGCACCATCGCCTCGTAGTAGGTCCAGATCAGCTTCTTGTCGGGCTCGATGCCGGGGATCGCGCGCGGGCGCGCGCCGGTGGCGACGATGATGTGCTTGGCCGAATACGTCCCGGCCGCGAGCGCGCCCTTCGGCGCCGGCGCGCGGGCGGTCTCCTTGACCGTCACCTGCCCCGTGCCGTTGCCCTTGGCGACGCTGTCGACCGTGGCCTCGCCCCAGATCACGTCGACCTTGTTCTTTTTCAGGAGGTGCCCGACGCCGCCGTTCAGCTTCGACGAGACGCCGCGCGAGCGCTTCACGATCGCGCCCGTGTCGAACGAGACCTCCTTGGCGGAGAGCCCGTAATCGGAGGCGTGCTGCATGTAGTGGTAGATCTCGGCCGAGCGCAGCAGCGCCTTGGTCGGGATGCAGCCCCAGTTCAGGCAGATGCCGCCGAGGTGCTCCCGGTCCACCACCGCGGTCTTGAACCCGAGCTGCGCCGCACGGATGGCGGTGACGTAGCCGCCGGGGCCGGCGCCGATGATGAGCACGTCGTAGCTGTCGGCCATGAGGGTCTGGTCTCTTCCCTGGAGCGTCTCGGAGGCGAGCGTAGACGAGGACGGCGCGGGCGCCAACGCGCGTCGCGTGCGGGCGGGTTACATCGCTCGCGCGTCCCTCCCCCGCTCAAGGGGGAAGGAAGACTGGCCCCCTACCCCGCCGCCCGCGACCCGCGCCACAGCCGCCACAGGCGGCGCCAGCGGGCGGTCTCGATCGGGGTGTTGAGCGGGTCGTAGCCCGGGCGCTCCATCGCGGCGAGGTAGCCGTCGACCAGGACGAGCGGCAGGAAGGCGGCGCGCGCGGCCGGCGCGATCGTGTCCTTCGCCGCGGCGTAGGCGGCCAGGTGCCGGCGGGCGTCGGCGCGCAGGTCCGCGCAGGCGCCGCGCAGGCCCGGGCCGCCGCGGCCGGTGACGATGTCCTCGCGGGTGACGCCGTGGCTGCGGAACACGTCGGCCGGCAGGTAGACCTGGCCCGCCCGCGCGTGCCACGGCATCGCCCGCAGCAGGCCGGTGATGCCGTAGGCGACGCCGGCATGACCGGCGGCGGCCGCCCCGCCCGGCTCGGTGCCGTCGCACAGGATCAGGCTCGCCAGCCGGAACAGGGCCGAGGCGGTCTCGCCGCAATAGCCTTCCAGGTCGTTCAGCCGGGGCATCGGGTCGTCGTAGAGGTCGAAGACGCGGGCGTCGATCAGGTCGACGAAGGGTTGGCGCCCGAGGCGGCGCGCGACGATCACATCGAGGAGCGCGGCGGCGACGGGGTTGGCCTTCACGTCGCCGCGGGCCTCGCCCTGCAGCGCGTCGCGCCACCATTGCAGGCGGATCTCGCCGGCCATCGGGTTCGAGGCGGCCTCGCGCACCCGCGCGACCGTCAGGCTGAAGGCGTAGAGCGCGAACAGGTGCGGGCGGAAGGCCTGCGGCGCGAACAGCGTGGCGAAGTAGCGGTCGGGGTCGCCCGCGCGGACGAGGTCCTCGCAGTGGCGGAAGGCGAAGGCGAGGCCGCCTTTACCCTCTGCTTGGCTGTCCCCCTGCCCCGGCTCTGCGCTCACGCGACCGCGATCAGGGCCGCCGCCACCTTGCGGTTCTCCGCCACCAGGATGTTGTACGTGCGCGCCGCCGCGCCCGTCTGCATCACGTCGAGACCGATCCGGTTGTCCTTGAGCCATGCCCGAAGATCGGGTGGCAGCGGCACGATGTCGAGGCCCGTGCCGACGAGCAGCAGCTCGATCTCCGCCGATTCCGCCTGGACCGGGCGCAACGCGGTGCGGTCGATCGCCCTCCCCTCGGTCGTGGCCCAGGCGCGGATGCCCGACGGCAGCGCCAGGATCGAGCCGCGGTGCGACATCTCGCCGAAGCGGAAGCCGCCGTTGCCGTAGGCGTCGATCAGGTGGCGCCCGGGCAGGAAGCCGTCGAGCTCGGCCATGCGCTGTGCGTCCCCCGTCTCTCGGCCCTACTCCGCGGCCTGCGGCAGCCGCCCGCGGGCGGCCTGGGCCTTGGTGCCCGAGAGCATCAGCCCGAGATAGATCAGCGCCGGCGTCGAGACGAAGATCGCCGAGTAGGTGCAGATCACCACGCCGCAGAGCATCACCACCGCGAACCCGCGGATCGCCTCGCCGCCGAACAGCACCAGCGCCAGCAGCGACAGGAAGGCCGAGATCGAGGTCATCACGGTGCGCGACATCGTCGAGTTGATCGACAGGTTGAGCAGCTCGTCGGTGGGAATCGTCTTGTACCGGCGCATCAGCTCGCGGGTCCGGTCGAACACCACCACGGTCTCGTTCAGCGAGTAGCCGACGATGGTGAGGATCGCCGCGATCGAGGTCATGTTGAACTCGATCCGGGTGACGATGAACACGCCCATGGTCAGCACGATGTCGTGGAGCGTGCCGACGATGGCGCCGAGCGCCAGCTCGCGCTCGAAGCGGAACCACAGGTAGAGCAGCACCGCGACGACCGAGAGCACGACGCCGAGCGTGCCCGACTGCACCAGCTCGCCCGAGACGCGGGGGCCGACGGTCTCGGTGCGGCGGAACTCGTAATCCTTGTCGAAGGCGCCGTGCGCCTTGTTCATCACCGCCGTCTGGCCCTGCTCGCCGGGCTGAAGCGGCAGGCGCACCAGCACGGTGCCCTGGTTGCCGAGCTCCTGAACCTCGGGCTCGCCGAAGCCGAAGCCGGCGGCCGTGTGGCGGATCTCGCCGACGTCGGCGGTGCCCGACTTCGCCTGCAGCTCGACCAGCGTGCCGCCCTTGAAGTCGATGCCGTAGTTCAGACCAACGGTGAGGAACAGCACCACGGTCACGACCGACAGGATCGCCGAGAGCGGGAAGCTCAGGCGGCGGAAGCGCATGAAGTCGAAGTGCGACTCGTCGGGCCAGAGGCGAAGCAGGCGCATTCTTTTGGGACCTTGCGATCGGGAAGCGGCCTCCCGAAACGGGCGACGTTCAGAACGGAAGGGCTTTGGGCCGGAAGGACTTGTACCACACGGCGATCATCATCCGCGTCAGCGTCACCGCGGTGATGACGGTGGTGAGGATGCCGAGGATGAACACGACCGCGAAACCCTTCACCGGGCCGGAGCCGAGGAAGAACAGGATCAGCGCGGCGATCGCCATGGTCGAGTTCGAGTCGATGATGGTGGCGAAGGCCCGGTCGAAGCCCGCCTGCAGCGCCGAGACCAGGGAGCGCCCGGCGCGGTGCTCCTCGCGCATGCGCTCGTAGATCAGCACGTTGGAATCCACCGCCGTGCCGATGGTGAGCACGATGCCGGCGATGCCGGGCAGCGTCATGGTGGCTTCCAGCACCGACATCAGGCCGAGGATGAGCCCGACGTGGACGATGAGGGCGATGTTCGCGATGAAGCCGAAGGTGCCGTAGGTCAGGAACATGAAGCCGACAACGAGGAGCCCGGCGACGCCGGTGGCGATCTTGCCGGCGCGGATCGAGTCGCTGCCCAGCCCCGGCCCGACGACGCGGCGCTCGACCACGGTGAACTTCGCCGGCAGCGCGCCGGCCCGCAGCAGGATCGACAGGTCGTTGGCCTGCTGCACCGAGAAGTTCCCGGTGATCTGACCGGAGCCGCCGGTGATCGCGGTGCGGATCACCGGGGCAGAGACCACCTCGTTGTCGAGCACGATCGCCATGCGGCGGCCGACGTTCTCCGAGGTCGCCTGGCCGAAGCGCTGGGCGCCCTTCAGGTTGAACTTGAAGCTCACCATCGGCTCGTGGGTCTGCTGGTCGAAGGCCGGCTGCGCGTCGGTCAGGTCGCCGCCGTCGGCCATCACCCGGCGCTCCACCGCCACCTTGGCGCCGCGCTCGTCGCGCGAGGGCAGCATGTCGACGTCGCCGGCCGGGTTGTCGGAGATCATCCGGAACTCGAGCTTGGCGGTCTTGCCCAGGAGCGCCTCGAGGCGCTCCGGGTCCTGCAGGCCGGGGACCTGGATCAGGATGCGGTCGGCGCCCTGCTGCTGGATCGACGGCTCCAGCGTCCCGGTCGAGTCGAGGCGGCGGCGGATGACCTCGATACCCTGCGTCACGGCGCGCCGCGTGCGCTCGTTGATGCCGGCATCGGTGAGCGCGAGGCGGATCAGGCCGTCGGGCTGCTCGGTGATGTCGAGCGTCCGCCCGCCGGTCTGGCCGACGAGCGGGTTCGAGATCGGCTGCGCCAGCTCCTGCAGCTTGGGCATCACCTTGGCGCGGGCGGCCGCGTCCGCGACGCGGACCTGGACGCCGCGCTGGAGGATGCCGATGCCGCCGTCGGCCCGCACGCTCTCGCGCTGGAGCACGCCGCGGACCTCGTCGCGCAGGGCCTTGGCCTGGGAGGCGACGAGCTCGGCCTGGTCGACCTCCAGTAGGAGCTGCGAGCCGCCCTGCAGGTCGAGTCCGAGCACGATCGCGCGGGTCGGCACGATCCAGGCGGGGAACCAGCCCGGCAGCGCGGCCATGAAGCCCTTGCGCTGCTCGGGCGAGAAGAAGCTCGGCACCGCAAGGCTGAGGCCGATCAGGATCGCGACGAGCGTCACGACGATTTTGGTACGGGAAAAGCGCAGCATCCGCCGACTCTGTTTTCTGCAGTCCTGCCGAGGGCTTGCCCCAGCATCCTGATCCGGCGGGTCCGGAGCCGTTCCCGATCGCGTCGCGTTGGGAACCGGTTCCGGGCTCTTGCCGTCCCATGCGCTCTCGAGCCGAACCGGCCCCGACTTCGGCGGAGAGCGCCCTAGACGGCCTTGACCGGCCCACCCTTGACGCGGACCTCGGAGATCATGGTGCGCACCACCTTGACCCGGACGTTCGGCGCGATCTCCACCTCGATCTCGGTGGCGTCGTCCAGCACCTTCACCACCCGGCCGACGAGGCCGCCGTTGGTGACGATCGTGTCGTCGCGGCGGACGTTCTTGACCAGGGCCTGATGCTCCTTGACCCGCTTCTGCTGCGGCCGCAGGATCAGGAAATACATGATCACGAAGATGAGGACGAAGGGAACCACCTGCAAGGCGATCTCGGCTCCGCCGGCAGCAGTGCCGGCCCCTTGCGCGAAGGCGGGGGTGATCAAGCGCGTCTCCTCATGTGACGTCGGGCCCGTGCGCGCCTGTCGGAAGCGTCGCCGGGCCTGTCTGAAAGCGCGCGGACTATAGCCAGGGGCGTTCCGAAAGCAACGCCGGGCGGCGCGCGCCCCTCACATCGCCCGGACGAGGAGCAGCACCGCCGCCACCGTCATGACGAGCAGGGTGACGAGGATGCCGCCGCCGCGGCAGGCGAACTGGCGCGGCGAGTTGACCGGCGCGAACATGCCGACCGGATGCAGCAGGCGCGCGATCAGGAGCAGCCAGAGCAGCGTCAGCACGATCCAATGCCGGGTCCCGCCCGCTTCGAGCAGGGCGATCAGGCCGAGCGTCAGCGGCACGTATTCCGAGAAGTTGCCGTGCGAGCGGATGCGACGCTGCAATCCGTCCCGGCCGCCATCCCCGACGAGGACGTTGCCGCTGACCCGGGCCCCCACCACCCAGCCGGACAGGCCGATGTAGATCAAGGCGAACAGGGCGGCGAAGAGGGCGGTGGTGGCGGGGAAGATCAAGGCGGGTCTCCGGCGTTGCGATGCGCCGACCAACGCGAGCGGGCTCCGGACGTTGCAGGCCGTGTCGCAGCTCGTGTTGCGAGTCGTGCCGAGCGCGCGTAGGCCCGTGCGGTCCTCGAAGAGCCATCCGAACCGATCCGCCATGACGCAAGCGACCACCCTCGAGACCCTGATGCCGCTGCTGGAGCGCATCGCCACGGCGCTGGAGCGGGCCGCCCCGCCCGCGCGACCGGTGACGGACATCACCTCCGCCGACGCCTTCCTGTGGGGGCCCGAGCGCCGGCTGATCCCGGTGCGCACCGTCAACCGCGTCGAGATGGGCCTGCTCACCGGCATCGACCGGGCGCGCGATACCCTGGCCGAGAATACCGAGCGCTTCGCGCGCGGGCTGCCGGCCAACAACGCGCTGCTCTGGGGCGCGCGCGGCATGGGCAAGTCGTCGCTCGTGAAGGCGGTGCATGCCGAGATCAACGCGCGCCGCGCGGCCGGCGCCCTGCCGATGAAGCTCGTGGAGATCCACCGCGAGGACATCGAGGCGCTGCCCGACCTGATGGCGACGCTCCGCTCCGACCCGCATCGCTGGGTGGTGTTCTGCGACGACCTCTCGTTCGATGGCGACGACACCTCGTACAAGTCGCTGAAGACGGCGCTCGACGGCGGCATCGAGGGACGGCCGGGCAACGTGCTGTTCTACGCCACCTCGAACCGCCGGCACCTGCTCGCCCGCGAGATGGTGGAGAACGAGCGCTCCACCGCGATCAACCCCGGCGAGGCGGTGGAGGAGAAAGTCTCGCTCTCGGACCGGTTCGGCCTGTGGCTCGGGTTCCACAAGTGCAGCCAGGACGAGTACCTGGCGATGATCCGCGCCTATGCCGAGCGCCACACCCTTCCGGTCGAGCCCGACGCGCTCCGGGCCGAGGCGCTGGAATGGGCGACCACCCGCGGCTCGCGTTCCGGCCGCACCGCCTTCCAGTTCATCCAAGATCTGGCCGGGCGGCTCGGCCGGACCCTCGACTGATCGAAATCCCGTCGGCCGATCGGTTGCGGGCGCGTCGTCGACGCCGCAGGTGCATTCTCGACGCCGCAGGCGCTTGCCTTGCGTCCGCTACGCCCGAGCTTGCACCTCGAGCGATCCGCCTCCCGGCGGACGAGCAGGCGGGACGGGGCTGACATCATGGGACTCTTCGACGCGATCCGATCCGCGCTCGCCCGCGCGGAAGCCCGCATCGACGCGATCGGCGGCGACGGCCTGCCGATGTCCTTCGCCAAGATCTATCCCGGCGGCCTGCCGGCCTTCCTCGATGCCCTGCGCGCGGCGGGCCACGGCTCGGCCGTCGCCTCGTGGCTCGGATCCGAGGCGAACGTCGCCCTCCCCGCGGGCGCCTACGCCGCCCTGCTCTCGCCCGAGGCGCTGACGCGCTTCGCCGCCGACCTCGGCATCCCGGAAGCGCGCGTGCCGACGGCGCTCGCCGAGTTCCTGCCCGGGGCGGTCGACCGCCAGAGCCGGGACGGGACGCTCGCGCCGCAGCGGCAATTCTCGACGCAGGTGGCCTGACGCCGGCCGGCGGCTAGAGTGAAGCGCGGATCACGGCGAGGAACCCAGCGATGAGCCTGTTCGATACCCTCAAGTCGGCGCTCGGCGGCAGCCTGGGCCAGGCCGCCGTCGAGGCCCTTCCCGGCATCGTCGAGCGGGTGCTGCCGGGCGGGCTTCAGGGGCTGCTGAACCAGCTCCAGAATTCGGGCTACGCCGCGCAGGTGAATTCCTGGCTCGGCCGCGGCCCGAACGCGCCGATCACCACCGAGGACCTGCGCAAGGTCCTGGACAACGAGCAGGTCCGGCAGATCGCCGACAAGCTCGGGATCCCGACCGACCAGGTCCTCGCGGTCCTGGCGAAGGTGCTGCCCGCGGCGGTCGACCAGCACAGCCCCGACGGGACGCTGCGCACGCCCGGCACCTGACGACGCGCCGAAACGCGAAAGGGCGGCCCTCGCGGACCGCCCTCGATCGTGGGTCTCGGGAAATCGCTCAGTTGCTGGCGAGCTGCGACATCGGGTCGATCGGCGCGCCGCTCTTGCGGATCTCGAAGTGCAGCTGGGGCGAGGTGACGTTGCCCGACGCGCCCGACTTGGCGATCGTCTGGCCGCGCTTCACCTTCTCGCCGGGCTTCACGTCGAGCTCGCCGTTGTGGGCGTAGGCCGACACGTACCCGTTCGAGTGCCGCACCAGCACGAGCTTGCCGTAGCCCTTCACGTCCGAGCCGGCATAGGCGACGGTGCCGTCCTCGGCGGCCTTCACCGCGGTGCCCTCGGGCACCGCGATGTTGATGCCTTCGTTGCCCGAGGAGCCGTAGCCGGAGATCACCCGGCCCTTGGCGGGCCAGCGGAAGGTCTGGTCCGGCGCGGCCGGGGCGCTGGGGGCCGCGGCGGCGACCGAGCCGGTGCTGGCGGGCTCGACCTTCGCCACGGCGGCGGTCTTGACCGGCTCCGGCTTGGCGGCGGCGACCTTCTCGGCCGCGACCTTCTCCGAGGCCGCCTTCTCAGAAGCGGCCTTGGCGGCCTTCGCCTCGGCGACCTTCTTCGCCGCGTCCTTGGCGGCGTCGGCCTTGGCGGCGTCGACCTTGGCCTGCTTGGCCTCCGCCTCGGCCTTGCGCGTCGCCTCGGCCTTGGTGTCGGGCTTCGTATCGGCCTTGGCGACCTGGCCGGGGCGCACGTGATGCTTCTTGGCGTCGGCCTCCTTGGCGGCGACGTCCTTGCGGGCCTTCTCCTCGGCGCGCTTGTCAGCGAGCTTCCTGGCCTCGGCCTCCTTCTGGGCCTCCTTGGCGGCTTCCTTGGCCGCCTCCTTGGCCGCCTCCTTGCGCTTGGCCTCCGCCTTCGTGTCGTCCTGGCGCTTGGCCTCGGCGGCCTTGATCCGCTCCGAGGGGGCGGCGGGAACGGCCCGCGCCGTCATCGGGGCGGCCGCCGGGTTCATGCCGGAGGCACTGTAGACCGGGATGATCAGCTGGCGGCCGGGCGTCACCTGGCCGGCGCTGGTCAGGCCGTTGGCCGACAGGATCGCCGAGGCCGGCACGCCGAAGCGGGTCGACATCTGGTTGAGGCTGTCGTTCGGGGCGACGGTGATGGTGGTGCCCCCTTGCGCGTTCCAGCCGGGCGTGCCGGTGGAGGCGACGCGGGTGGTCTGCGCCATCGGCTGGGTCGGCACGCGGGCCGCCACCGGGCCGGGCCGGGGCGAGATCGCCGTCGGCGCGCCGAGCGCCTCGGACTGGATCCGGCCGGTGCGGATCGGCGGCGCCGACGGCATGTCCGGCAGGCTGCCCGTCGCCGCCGGCTCGCTCGCCATGTTCGAGGCGAACGGGTTGGTGAAGGGGCTGTCGAGACGCGATGCGTCCGACGAGCAGGCGGCGGCACCGCTGCCGATAACTCCGATGAGAGCGAAGCGCGACAGCGTCTTCATCCTCCGACCAGTCCCGCGAACCCGCATCGACGCACCCGTTTGCCTGACGCAACTTGATGAGCCCATGAAAGCCGGATTCAGGTTAAACAACCGTTCCCGTTCACCACGTTCACGGCCGCGCGAGCACCATTTCGCTCTCGGGATCGCTGCTTAGGAATGCTTACCGCAGGCGGAGCGGCGAGCGCGATTGGTTAAAGCGCGGCGGCTCGTCCGGGCACCAGCGGCGCGAGGCGCAGGCGCGGTCCCGGCTCGACGACGAGGCCCTGCCCGCCATGCGTGGCCGCCATCAGCCCGCCCTCCGATCCGGCGACGAGGCGGCCGCCGGGCTTCAGCGCCGCGGCCCAGGATGCGGGCTGCTCCGCGACCGCACCGTGGACCAGGATGCGGTCGTAGCCGCCCCCCGCGGTGTCGGCGAGGCCGTCGCCCTGGAGCACGCGGGCGCGCCCTGCGAGGTTCGCGCTCGCCTGCACGGCCAGCGTCGCGTAGCGCTCCAGGCTCGTCACCGCGCCGGCGCTGAGTTGCAGCAGCAGCGCCGTGACGTAGCCGGACCCGGTGCCGATCTCGAGGATCCGCATTCCGGGCTCGACCTTCAGCAGCGTCAGCATCGTCGCTACCGTGCTCGGTGCGGTCATCGCCGCGCCGCAGGGCAGCGGCAGGGAAAGGTCGCGCCGGGCGAGGTGGCGATACGCGGCGGGGGCGAACGCGGCGCGCGGCACCTGCTCCATCGCCCGCAGCACCGCCGTGTCGCGGGTGCCGCGCCCGCGCAGGGCCAGCACGAAGGCGGCGTTCTCGATCGCCCCGCCGAGGCCGGCATGGCCGCTCAAGCTCGCGCCGGCCTGGTCGTCGATCGCGTCCACGTCGCTTCCGGTCATGGCGGCAGGTCGCCGATCCAGGCGAGGATGAGCGCCGCCAGCGCGTCCGGCGCCTCGAGCGGCACCATGTGGCCGGTATCCGCGACCACCGCCATCGTCGCGCCGGGGATGCCGTCGCGCAGCTCCTCCGATTCCGCGATGCTGCGCAGGCGGTCCCGGCCGGCGGCGATCACCAGCGTCGGGCAGCCGAGCGCGCCGAGCCGATCCGCGTCGCCGACCCGCTCGAGCCGGGATTGGCGCAGGAAGGCCTCGCGCCCGAGGCGCTGCCCCATCGCACGGATGCGCTCGATCAGGGCCGCGTCCCCGGCCCGGTCCGGATGCACCGAGGCGGCCGCCGCCGCCCGGCTCAGGCCGCCGAAGTGGCCGGCCTCGACGCCCTCGATGGCGAGGCGCTTGGCGACCGCCTGCTTGCGCGAGTCGGATCGCGACGAGGTCGCGATCAGCACCAGCCCCCGCACCCGCTCCGGCGCGAGCCGCGCCGCCTCGCGGGCGACGTAGCCGCCCATTGAGAACCCGACGAGCACGAAGCGCGCCGGCGCCTCGGCGAGCAGCCGCTGCGCCATCGCCGGGATCGTGTCGTCGTGGGCGAGGCTCGCATGGTGGATCGGGCCTGCGGGCGCCAGCGCCTCGGCCATGTCGTCCCACAGGCTGGCATCGGCCATGTATCCGGGGATCAGGACGAGGCTCATCGGGCGAGTCTCCGGTTCGGGATGCGGTCGCCCCCGAGAGGATGTCCGCTTTCGGCCCCGTCGTTGCGGGGCGCCGCAGGCGAGCCCGGAATTCAGAACCGCCGAGGCTGCGGGATCCGCCTACTCCGCGAAGGCCTGGGCGAAGCGCGTCAGCGTCGGCTCGTCGGTGAGGTCGAGGCGCAGCGGCGTCACCGAGATGCGCTTCTCGGCGATCGCCTTCAGGTCGGAGCCGTTGCCCGGCTCGAACCGGGCCTTGGCGAAGGCGAGCCAGAAATACGGATTGCCGCGCCCGTCGGTGCGCGCGTCGATGGCGAGCAGCGCTTGATTGCGCTGCCCCTGCGCCGCCACGGCGATGCCGGCGACCTCCTCCGGCTCGCAATCGGGGAAGTTGACGTTGATCACGATGCCCGGCTCGATCCCGGTCTCGAGGATCTTCTTCACCACGATCGGCCCGTGATGGGCGGCGCATTGCCATTTCAGGTTGCCGCGGCCGCCGATCCCGTAGGCCTGCGACATCGCGATCGAGCGCACGTTGAGGATCGTGCCCTCCATCGCGGCGGCGATGGTGCCGGAATAGGTCACGTCCTCGGCGACGTTCTGGCCGCGGTTGACGCCCGACAGCACGAGATCCGGGCCGTGGTCGGCCAAGATGTGGCGCACGCCGAGGATGACGCAATCGGAGGGCGTGCCCTTCACCGCGAAGCGCTTCTCCGCGATGTGGCGCAGGCGCAGGGGGTCGTTCAGCGATAGCGAGTGCGAGACGCCGGATTGGTCGGTCTCGGGCGCCACCACCCAGACGTCGTCGGAGAGCGTCCGGGCGATGCCCTCGAGCGTTTCCAGGCCCGGCGCGTGGATGCCGTCGTCGTTGGTGACGAGAATGCGCATTACGGGCGTGGTCCTTCGATCCGGTTGAGGCCGCCCATGTAGGGCGCGAGCACGGACGGGATCGTGACGCTGCCGTCCGGGTTCTGATAGTTCTCCATCACCGCGATCAGCGCACGGCCGACCGCGACGCCCGAGCCGTTCAGGGTATGCACGAAGGCGGGCTTGCCGTCCTTACGGTACCGGGCATTCATCCGTCGCGCCTGAAAATCGCCGCAGACCGAGCAGGACGAGATCTCGCGGAAGGTCTTCTGGCCCGGCATCCAGACCTCGATGTCGTAGGTCTTCTGGCTGGCGAAGCCCATGTCGCCGGTGCACAGGGTCATCGTCCGGAACGGCAGGTCGAGCTTCTTCAAGACCGTCTCGGCGCAGGCCAGCATGCGCTCGTGCTCGTCCGCCGACTTCTCCGGGGCGGTGATCGAGACCAGCTCGACCTTGTTGAACTGGTGCTGCCGCAGCATCCCGCGGGTGTCGCGCCCGGCCGCCCCGGCCTCCGCACGGAAGCAGGGGGTCAGGGCCGTGAAGCGGAGCGGCAACTCGTCTTCCGCTAGGATGGATTCGCGGACGAGGTTGGTGAGCGGGACTTCGGCTGTGGGGATGAGCCAGCGCGAACTCTGGTCAAGCCAATCCTGAACTCCGCCCGAAATGAAGTCGGTTGCTTCGCGTTGATGGCCCGCGACGGCAATGATCGAGCCAACGCTGCGACGAATGTCTTCAATGGTCGAACCGTCGTTAACGGCGAACTGGTCATCGCGAAACTTCGGCAGCTGCGCCGTGCCGAACATCGCCTCGTCGCGCACCAGGATCGGCGGCGCGACCTCGAGATAGCCGTGCTCCTGCGTGTGCAGATCGAGCATGAACTGCCCGAGCGCCCGCTCCAGCCGGGCGATCTGGCCCTTGAGCACGACGAAGCGGGAGCCGGAGATCTTGGTCGCGGTCTCGAAATCCATCAGGCCCAAAACCTCGCCGAGCTCGAAATGCTGGCGGCCGTCTGCAAGCGTTTCACGCGCGGACGCGAAGCGGCGGTATTCGACGTTGCCGTGCTCGTCGGCGCCCTCGGGCACGTCGGCCTTGGGCCGGTTCGGGATCGCGGCGAGCCGGTCGTCGAGGGCCTTGGCGGCCTCGGACTGCGCCGTCTCCAGAGCAGGTGCGGCCTCCTTGAGGCCGGCGACCTCTTCCATCAGCGCCGCCGCGCGGGCCTCGTCCTTCGCCTTCTTGGCGGCGCCGATCTCCTTGGCCCGCGCGTTGCGGCGCTCCTGATTCTCCTGCGCCGCTGACACGGCCGCCTTGCGGGCGTCGTCCAGCGCGATCAGCTCGGCCGAAAGTGGGCTGAGGCCGCGACGGGAAAGGTCGCGGTCGAAGGCTTCCGGGTTGTCCCGGATGGCGCGGATGTCGTGCATGGGCTGGCTCGGGTCGTGCGGACGGGCACGCTTTGCAGCATCGGTCCGCGCGCGACAAGGCTGCGGCGGGCGATGGCGGGCACGCGCGTCCGCCGTGGACACCGCCCGGCCCGCTTCCGGTCAGGGCATCGAGATGATGCATCTCGTGACGCCCTCCGCCGAAATCTTTCCCGTCAGCCCGGGGCGCCGAAGGCGAGCCTCGAATCAAGAACCGCAGGTCGGAATTCGGCTTGGCACCCTCGGCGGCTCTGGATCCCGGACCCTGTCGGCGGGAGCCGGCGCTTCGCAACCCCGGCGGTCAGGCCGCCAGACGCCGGCGCTCCGGGGCGTCCTGGGCATCCGACGCGGCTTCGGTCTCCGCGGCGAGGCGCACCCGCTCCTGCTCCTCGCGAAAACTCGCCAGGATCGCTTCGGGCAGCGCGTCGAGGATGGCGCCGACCGGGTCGGTGCGCGGCTCCCGCTCGGCGACGATGTCGGCCTCGGGCGACGCCACGTCCGTGAAGCGCCGGTCGCCGATGCGGTCGCGAGGGTCGAGCGCGATGCGGTCCAAAGCCGTCGGCTCGGGAATGTCGTCGGCCGCGAGCCGGCGCGTGGCCGCCTCCTGCGCCGCGCGCCATTCCGCGGCGGCCTCGTCGGCCTCGCGGCGGGCGGCCTCGCGCGCCAGGGCCCCCTCGGCGATGGCGCGGGCGACCGCGCGGGCCTCGTCGCGGGCGGCCTCGGCCTCGTAGCGCGTCAGCAGCGCCATCACCCCCTGCATCTCGGAGAACGGCATGTCCTCGCAGGCGGTGATCGCCCGCTCGATCATCCGCCGCGACAGGCCGACGCCGCGCAACGTGCTGGTGCCGTCGGCGGCCTCGCGCCAGGCCGAGAGCGCGGCCACCACCGCGGGCAGCAGCGCTTCGGCGAGGCCGGCGCGGCGATGCAGGTCGGCGATCCCGCGCGGCTCGCGCAGCAGCGTGCCGACGCGGGCGTGCTCCAGGCCGGTGAGGTCGGCGAACGCGGCCTCCGCAAAGGCCATCTGCCCCGAGAGGATCGCCCGCAGGATCAGGCCGGCATTGAGCTGGCCCGTGGTGCGCAGGTGCTTGACGATCCGCGCGGTGGCGGCGGCGCCCGCGCCGTCGCAGAGCTCGAGCACCGTGCGCTCGCCGGCCTCGCGGCTCATCCGGGCGCTGCGGTCGGGCGAGAGCCAGCCGCACGCGGTCACGAAGTCCGACAGGGTCCGGGCGAGCCGGGCGCCGACGGCGTGGCGCACCTCGATCGGCAGGTCCGCCCGCGCCAGCAGCGCCTCGCGCACGTCGGCGTCGCCGCCGTGGCGCTCGACCATGCGCAGCATGCGGCCCGTGGTGATGCGCGCCGTCGGGTTGCGGGCCAGCACCGCGAGGGTGTCGCCGCCGCCGATCTCGGCCAGGGCCCCGGCCACGGCGTGCGAGAGGTGATGGCGCGCGGCGATCGTCGCGCGGATCGTCTCGCAGCCCATCGCGGCGGCGTCCACGAGGTCGGCATCGGTCAGGACCGGCGATGCGGCGAGCACCAGGCAGGCGACCTCGGTCTGGTCGGAGGCCAGGGCCACGACGAGGGGGCGCGGCGCACGCGCCGAGGCGGCGCAGGCCTCGGCCATGGCGCGGCGCACCACCGGGGCCGGGTCGTCGAGCAGCGCCAGGATCGCGGTCTTGGCCTCCCAGGCGGCATCCGCCTCGAGGTTGCCGTACAGGTAGGCCCGCGTCAGCGCGGAGGCGGCCTCGGCCCGGCGCCCCGCCGAGGTGGACTGGGTGCAGGCGAGGAACTGGCGGATGTTCATGGGCCGCTCCGGTTCGTGAACAACGACGCGTTGGGGGCGGCGGCAAGCGACGCCGCGAACTCGGCCGGCCGGCGCGGCGGCAGCGGCGGATCGACGAGCGCGCGGCCCGCCGGAATCGCCGCGGCGATGGCGCCGGTGGTCTCGGGGTCGGCCGAGGCGACCGCCGCGACCGGCACGGTGGAATCGAGGCTCGGGTCGGAGCGCGGGAAGTAGCTCGGGGCCGGCCGGGCGGCCGCCGCCGCGCGGCCCTGGAACAGCTTGGCGACGCCCTCCGAGAGGGCGCCCTGGCGCCGGTCGGTCTGGAACAGGGTGCGCAGGTCGCCCCCGACCGCGGCGTAGGCGCTCGCCGCCGCCGGCGGGGCGACGGCGGCGCCCTGCGTCAGCAGGGTCACGTCGCTGGCGGCGGTGCGGCCGGCGCCCGCCGCGGAGAGGCTGGCATAGAGCTCGGCGGTGGTGCGCGGCCGGCCGGTGCGATCGTAGAACAGGCCGCGGTTGGCGGCGGCGGCCTCCGGCATGTCGAGGGCGGCCGCCCGGTCCGGGGTCGCCCGCGCGGCGGCGATTAGCGTCGTCGCGCCCTTCGCCCCGAGCACGTGGGCGGCGTAGAGGTCGCCCGCGGTCGGCTCGCGCCCGAGCGCCGCCGACAGCGCCTCGCCGTTCTTCTGGGTGAAGGCGCCCGCGAGCGAGGCGGCGATCTTCGGGTCGCGCCGGAGGTCGAGGATCGCCTGGCGCTGGCCGGCATCCGCGACGGTGTAGCTGCCGTCCGGCCGCGCGACGATGGCGTCGGCGTAGGCCTGGAGGCCGAGCTTCGGCCCGGCGGACTTCATCACCCCGAGCCAGGTCTGCTCGATGAACTGGAACAGGCCGGTGGCGGTCGAGGTGCCGGCCTTGGCCGAGGGATCGAGGGCGGATTCGCGCTGCGCCGTGGCGAGCAGGTAGTCGAAGCCGACGCCGCTGCTCTGGGCCCCGTCGCGAATCGCGTCGACGACCGCGCCCTGCGGACCCGCGGCCCGCGGCGGCGCCGCGGCTGGCTGGGGGTTCGAAGGCGTGGTGAACAGGAACATCGATCGCCGCTTCGAGCCGCACGCGCCGGACGGGCGTCGCGTGAGGCGCCGCACGGTGCGCCCCGGATGCGGGGACCTTTGGCCATCATGGTAAAGAAAGCCTAAATGCCCGATGACTCGGCCCTCATGCGCGTCCTGCTGATCGCCTCGCCCGCGGGCGCGCCGCCCGACCTCGCCCACGCCGATGCCCTGGTGCTGGACCATGCCCCGGCCGCCGAGCCCGCCTGGCTCCCGCCCCTGCGGCGGAGGCCCGGCGCATTGCCGCTCTACGTCCGGGTCGCACCGAGCGCGGCCGACCTCGCCGCGGCGCTGGCGCTGCGGCCCGACGGCATCGTCCTGCCGGGTGTCGCCGATGCCGGCGACGTCGCCCGGCTCGGCGTGCGCCTGTCCGTGCACGAGGCCGAGACCGGCATCCCGGACGGTGCGACGCGAATCGTCGCCGGCCTCGACGGCGCCGGCGCCCTGCTCCGCTTCGGCGGCGGCTCGGAAAGGTTCGCGCGCCTCGCCGGCCTGTTCTGCGCGTTCGACGCGCTGGCGCGCGACCTCGGGGTCTCGGCCTCGTCGCGGGCGCCGCAGCCTGCTCCGCTGGCGCAGGCGCGCGGGCTTCTGGTGCTGGCCGCCGCCGCCTTGCGCGTCCCGGCCTTCGACATGCCCGGCCCGTCGCCCGATCGCGCGACGGTGGAGGCGGCCTGCCGCGACGGGTTCCGGGGGGGCTTCGCCGAGACCGCCGCGGCGGCGGCCATCCTCGCCGCGGTGTTCGGGCGGGATCCGAGCGTCGCCGGTGGCCCTCGCGGCGCGCTGCCCCTAGGGTGAGCGGACATCCTCCGATCGAAGCTGCAGCATGCCGCATCCGCGACGCCTCGCCCGCACGACCCTCGGCTTCGCCCTGCTGGCGCTCTCGGCGCTCCCGGCGGGGCCGGCCCGGGCCCGCCCGTTCACCGATGCGGCCGGCCGCGTGGTCGAGGTTCCGGAGCGGGCCGCCCGGATCGTCGCCGCCGGCCCGCCCGCGTCCGTGCTGCTCTACACGCTCGCGCCCGAGCGGATGGCGGCCTGGGTCCGGTCGCCCTCCCCCGCGGAGCGGCCCTACCTCGCCCCGGCGACCTGGGGACTTCCGGCCAGCGGCCGCCTGACCGGGCGCGGCGGCACGGCCAACGTCGAGGCGGTGCTCGCCCTCAAGCCGGACCTCATCGTCGACGTCGGCTCGACGGGGCCGACCTACGCCTCGCTCGCCGACCGGGTCCAGGCTCAGACCGGCATCCCCTACATCCTGCTCGACGGCGCCTTCGCCAGGACCGCCGAGACCTACCGTCGGCTCGGCGCCGTCCTCGGACTGGATCAGGCTGCCGACGAGCTCGCGGCCTATGCCGACCGCACCGTGGCGGAGGTCGCCGCCCGCGTCGCGCAGATCCCGGAGGCGGAGCGTCCGCGCGTGTACTATGCCCGCGGCCCGCGCGGCCTGGAGACGGGTTTTTCCGGCTCGATCAACACCGAGATCCTCGAGGTGGTCGGCGCCCGGAACCTGGCCGTCGGCGGCAACGGCCTCGCCAACGTCTCGCCGGAGCAGGTCCTGGGCTGGAACCCGGACGTGATCGTCGCCCTCGATCCCGCCTTCCGGCCCGCCGACGATCCGCTCTGGCTGGGGGTGAAGGCGGTGCGCGAGGGGCGCGTCTACCGGACGCCGACGCTGCCCTTCGCCTGGTTCGACGCGCCGCCGGGCGTGAACCGCCTGATCGGCGTGCGCTGGCTCGCGCACCTGCTCTACCCGGCGCAGTTCCCCGAGCCCCTGCCGGCGATCGTCGCCGACTTCTACCAGCGGTTCTACCACGTCGCCCTGGCCCCCGAGGCGGTCGACGCGCTGCTCGCCGATGCGGTGCCGGCGCGCCGATGACGCGACGCCGGGCGATGACCCAGGGCGCCGCGACGACCGACGCGCCCACGGCGGCGCAGGCCGCCCCCGGCGCGGGACGGCGTGCCTCGGCGGCCGTGCGAGCCTGCCTCGCGCTGTGCGGCCTCGGCGCGCTCGTCCTCGTCGCCCTCGCCGCGGGGAAATTCCCGGTGCCGGTCGCCGAGGTGTTCGCGATCCTGGCCTCCAAGCTGTTCGGGACCGCGCCGGGCGAGGCGACCGCGCAGGTGGTGGTGCTTCAGGTCCGCCTGCCGCGGGTGGCCGCCGCGCTCGTCGTCGGCGCGGCTTTGTCGTCGGCCGGCGCGACCTACCAGGGCCTGTTCCGCAATCCCCTGGTCTCGCCCGACATCCTCGGGGTCTCGGCCGGCGCCGGTCTCGGGGCGGTGCTCGGCATCACCCTCGCGCTGCCGGTCCTCGCGATCCAGGGGCTGGCCTTCGCCGGGGGCTTGGGCGCCGTGGCGATCGTCTACGCGGTCGGCGCGCTGGTCGGCCGGCACGATCCTGTGCTGACGCTGGTGCTGGCCGGCGTGGCGGTCGGCGCCGTGCTCGGCTCAGGCATCTCGCTGCTCAAGGTGCTGGCCGACCCCTACAACCAGCTGCCCGCCATCACCTACTGGCTGCTCGGCAGCCTGTCCTCCGTCACCCTCAGCGACGTCCTGGCGATCCTGCCGGCCATCGGGCTCGGGCTCCTGCCCCTCGTCCTGCTGCGCTGGCGCATGAACCTGATGAGCCTCGGCGAGGAGGAGGCGCGGGCGCTCGGCATCGAGACCCGCTGGCTGCGCCCGCTCCTCGTCGCGGCGGCGACGCTCGTCACCGCGGCGGCGGTCTCGGTGACGGGGGTGATCGGCTGGATCGGCCTGGTCGTGCCGCACGTCGCGCGCGGCCTCGTCGGCCCGGATTTCCGCCGCCTGCTGCCGGCCTCCGCGCTGCTGGGCGCCGGCTATCTCGTGGCGGTGGACCTCGCCGCCCGCACCCTGGCGCCGATCGAGGTGCCGCTCGGCATCCTCACGGCGCTCGCCGGCGCGCCGTTCTTCCTCTGGCTGCTGGCGGCGGGCAAGCGGGGCTGGTCCTGATGCTGTCCGTCGAGGCGCTGGCCTTCGGATACGGCGCGCGCGAGGTCGGCGCCGGCGTCAGCTTCTCGCTCGGGGCCGGCGAGGTGCTGTGCCTGCTCGGGCCGAACGGCGGCGGCAAGACCACCCTGTTCAAGACCCTTCTCGGCCTGCTGCCGGCCCGCGCGGGCCGCGTCCGGCTCGACGGCGAGGACCTGTCGCGCTGGTCGCGGCGCAGGATCGCGCGCGCGATCGCCTACGTGCCGCAGGGGCATGCGGCGTTCTTCCCGTTCACCGTGCGCGCGGTGGTGCTGATGGGGCGCGCAGCCCGGCTCGCGCCCTTCGCCAGCCCCGGCCGCAAGGACCGCGAGGCGGCGGACGCGGCGCTCGAGAGGCTCGGGATCGCGCATCTCGGCGAGCGCATCTACACCGAGATCAGCGGCGGCGAGCGGCAGATGGTGCTGATCGCGAGGGCGCTCGCCGGCGAGCCGCGCATCCTGGTGATGGACGAGCCGACCGCGAGCCTCGATTTCGGCAACCAGACCCGCGTGCTCGAGCAGGTCCGTCGTCTCTCGGCCACCGGCATCGCCGTGGTGCTTTCGACGCACGACCCCGGCCACGCCTTCCTCTGCGCCGACCGCGTCGCTCTGCTGCACGGCGGCCGCCTCGTCGCGCTCGGAGACCCTGAGGCGACGATCACGCCCGAGAGCCTGCGCCGCGTCTACGGGGTGGAGGTGGCTGTGGTGCCCCTGCCGGGGCACGGGCGCTCGGTCTGCACGCCGATCCTGGCGTGATCCCGAGCCTCGGGGGGGCATCGCCCAAGGGGTCGGTCGCCCACGAGGCCGGCGGATGCCCCCGGCCCCATGATCGCAGCCAGTCAGTCGACGGCGACCATCACGTCGGAGGCCTTGACCACGGCGTAGGCCTCGCCGCCGACCGTGAGCTTGAGGCTGTCGACCGCCTCGTTGGTGATCGCCGCGGTGACGATCTGGCCGGCGGCAATCTCGATCTTCACGTGCGCGGTGGTCGCGCCCTTCTCGACGGCGACGACCTTGCCCTTGATGACGTTGCGTGCGGAGATCTTCATCGAACAGCCTCTGTGGATGAAAGAAAAGTCACTTGGTGCCGGGCTCGGCCGGGATCTCGGCGCCCTGCCCGGCCGGGATCACGGAGAAGCCTTGGGCTTCGAAGAACCGCTTGGCCGACGCGCTCTTCAGGAAGTCGAGGAAACGGGCCGCGCCGTCGCCCTTAGCCTCGGACGTGACGGCGAACGGGTACACCACCGGCGGATGGCTGCCCGCCGGAAACACGCCGACCACCTTCACGCCCGGATCGGACTTCGCGTCGCTCTCGTAGACCACGCCGAGGGGCGCCTCGCCGCGCGAGACCAGGGCGAGCGCCGCGCGCACGTTGTCGGCCTGCGCCAGCCGCGGCTGGATCGTCACCCACAGCCCGAGCGTCTCGAAGGCCGCCTTGGCGTACTTGCCCACCGGCACCGAGCTGACCTCGCCGGTGGCGAGCCGCCCGTCCACGCCGAGCGCCTTGGCGAAGCCCTCTACGGTGAACGGGACCTCGCTCTCCTTGGCGTCCTTCGGTGCGACGACGACGAGGCGGTTTTTGAGCAGGTTCACCCGGCTCTCGGCCCGGATGAGCGTCTTCTTGTCGAGGTAGTCCATCCATTCGAGATCGGCCGAGGCGAAGAGGTCGGCCGGCGCGCCCGCCTCGATCTGGCGGGCGAGCGCCGAGGAGGCGGCGTAGCTCGCCTTGACCGCGATCCCGGTCTGCGCGGTGAAGGCCTTGCGGGCGTCGTCCAGGGCGTTCTTCAGGCTCGCGGCACCGAACACCGTGACAGTCTCGGCGGCCTGCGCGGCGGTCCCGAGCAGCAGGGCGACGACGAGGACGGCGCGCGTGATACCGATCAAGAGGACCTCCGAAACGGTCGCCTCGCAGGGGGCGAGCCGGCCGCACCGCTATATCCCAGCAAGTATAGCGATGGCCAGGGCCGATCGCGGGGTCGATGCCGCTCGCCGCGCCGTCGCCGTCCGGGTTAGGATGCCGGACGAGGGGAACCGATGGCGACGCTGAGCATCCGCATCGATCTCGGGCCGGGCAACCGGCTCGGACCCGGTAAGGTGCAACTGCTGGAGATGATCGCCGCGCACGGTTCGATCTCGGCGGCGGGCCGGGCGCTCGGCATGTCCTACCGGCGGGCCTGGATGCTGGTCGAGGCGATCAATGCCGGGTTCCGGCAGCCGGTGGTCGAGGCGCAGATCGGCGGACGGAGCGGTGGCGGGGCGCGGCTGTCCGCCTTCGGCGCGGAGGTGGTGGCGCAGTACCGCGCGGTCGAGCGCCTGGCTGCGGAGGCCGCCGCCCCGTTGCTCGTGCGCCTCGAAGGCGCGGCGGCGGATCCATCCGGCGATCGTGGAGGATCAGGCGACCGACCGGAGGGCGGCGGCGATGGCGTCCCGCTCGGCGGCGAGATCGCCGGTGGCGACGGGGCGTGAGGCGCGGGCGTACCAGTAGGCCGCGTTGGCCGGGTCGCCCTCGAGACGGTGGAGATGGGCGTGGACCCAGGCGGCATCCGCACCCGCCGCGTCCTGGACGAGCGCGTGGGCGCGGTCCCAATGCGTCGGACCCTTCGCCGCCCACCACAGGGCGGCCAGCGCCGGAGGCAGGTCGTGCGGCGGGGCGTCGGCCGCAGGTTCAGGGTCGGGCTGGGCGGTGGGCGTCGCGTCCGGCTTCGTCATCGTCGGCTCCGGCCTGCGCTGGGCTGCAGGCCGGGATGACGCGGGTGCGGGTACGGAGGTTCCGCCTCAGGCGCGCGCGGATTGGCGCAGCGCGCCGCGCCCGGCGTAGCGCCCCTGCGCGCCGAGGCCCTCCTCGATCCGGATCAGCTGGTTGTACTTGGCCAGTCTGTCCGAGCGGGCGAGCGAGCCGGTCTTGATCTGCCCGCAATTGGTCGCGACCGCGAGATCGGCGATGGTCGCGTCCTCGGTCTCGCCGGAGCGGTGCGACATCACCGCAGTGTAGCCGGCTCGATGAGCCATATCGACGGCGGCCAGCGTCTCGGTGAGCGAGCCGATCTGGTTGACCTTGATCAGGATCGCGTTCGCAGAGCCCTCCGCGATGCCGCGGGCGAGGCGTTCGACGTTGGTCACGAACAGGTCGTCACCGACGAGCTGGCAGCGGTCGCCGATGCGCTGGTTGAGCAGGCGCCAGCCCTCCCAGTCGTCCTCGGCCATGCCGTCCTCGATCGACAGGATCGGATAGGCGTCGACGAGCTTGGCCAGGTAGTCGACTTGGCTCTCGATCGAGCGGACGGTGCCCTCGCCCTCGTAGTGGTAGGCGCCGTCCTTGAACCAGTCGGTGACCGCGCAGTCGAGCGCGAGCACCATGTCGGTGCCCGGCTTGAAGCCCGCCGCCTGGATCGACTCCATGACGAAGTCGAGGCCGGCTTCCGCCGTCGGCAGGTTCGGGGCGAAGCCGCCCTCGTCGCCGACGTTGGTGTTGTGCCCGGCCTTCTTGAGCGCGCTCTTGAGGGTGTGGAACACCTCGGCGCCCATGCGCACCGCCTCGGCGATGGAGGTGGCCCCCACCGGCATGATCATGAATTCCTGGAAGTCGATCGGGTTGTCGGCATGCGCGCCGCCGTTGATGATGTTCATCATCGGCACCGGCAGGACCCGGCCCTGGACGCCGCCGACGTAGCGGTAGAGCGGCAGGCCGGAGGCTTCCGCGGCGGCCTTGGCCACGGCGAGCGACACGCCGAGGATGGCGTTGGCGCCGAGGCGGGCCTTGTTGGGGGTGCCGTCGAGCTCGATCATCGCCTCGTCGACCGCGACCTGGTCCTCGGCGTCCATGCCGCCGATCGCGTCGAGGATCTCGGTCTGGACCGCGTGCACGGCGTTGCGCACGCCCTTGCCGGCGTAGCGGCCCTTGTCGCCGTCGCGCAGCTCCACCGCTTCATGCGCGCCGGTGGAGGCGCCCGACGGCACGGCCGCGCGGCCGAAGGAACCGTCCTCCAGCAGCACGTCGACCTCGACGGTGGGGTTGCCGCGGCTGTCCAGAATTTCGCGGGCGGCGATGTTGGTGATCGCGGTCATGAAGGCTCCTCCCCAAGGGCGCACGCGATCGGCGGCGGGCCCGGATTCGGTCTCGTCGCTGCGGCTTATCCGTCAAGGCGCGGCCTCGGGCAAGGCGGTGCGCGATCGCGCGATGCGACCGGCAAAGTGAATGCAAAAGCCGCCGCCGCCCGTTCCGGTTTCGAGCCCCAGCGGCGATGCCGCGAGCGACGCGCGGCCGAACCATGCACGCGGGTCGGATGCACCGCGGCGAGGCCTGCGGTAAGGAGGGCCATGACCGATGAATCCTTGCAGCTGGGGCAGCCGACGCCCCTCCCCGCCGGCCCGCACGAGGCCCGCCTCGACCGGGTGCCGAACCCGCACCCGGATACGGACTACCTTGCCCGCTTCACCGTCCCGGAATTCACCTCGCTCTGCCCGGTGACCGGCCAGCCCGACTTCGCGATCCTAGTGATCGACTACGTCCCGGATCGCTGGCTCGTGGAGTCGAAGTCGCTCAAGCTCTACCTCGGCGCATTCCGCAACCACGGCGCGTTCCACGAGGATTGCACGGTGGGCATCGCCAAGACGCTCGTCGACCTGCTCGGGCCGCGCTACCTGCGGATCGGCGGCTTCTGGTACCCGCGCGGCGGCATCCCGATCGACGTGTTTTGGCAGACCGGTGCGCCGCCCGCCTCCGTCTGGCTGCCCGATCCCGGCGTCCCGCCCTACCGCGCCCGCTGAGGGAAGCCGTACGAACGAAAAGGGCGACCGGAATGCCCGGTCGCCCCAAATTCACGTGCTGGATGGCGAGCCCTTAGTAGGGCGAGCCGTAGTAGCCGCCGTAGGCCGGGGCGCCGTAGCCGCCGTACGCACCGTAGCCGCGGTTGTAGCCGTAGGCATCGCGTGCCGCGCCGGCGGCGATCGCACCGGCTGCGAGTCCGGCGATGCCGAGGCCGACAGCGGCGCCCGTGCCGATGCCGCGACCGCCGCGGTAGCCGTAACCCCGGCCGTAGCCGCCGCCGTAACCATGGCCGTAGCCGCCGCGGAAGCCGGGACGCGCATCGGCCGTGGTGGCGGAGAGGACACCAGCCGAGATGATCGCGGCGGTGACGAGAGCGAACTTGCGCATGATGATCCTTTCTCGATGATCCATCGAATTCACAAGCTCAACGCTGAAGCTGGGCGATCGTTCCGAAGGTTCCGTGGCGAAGCGGACCCCAGGGGGAGATTCCGTGCCGGCATTCGCGCTCGGCGAAGGTTAACGAAGCGCCGGCAAGACCGGGGTTCGGGCCCGTGCTCCGCCTCAGGGCGCGTCGCCACCGCACGGGGATGCAGGGTCGCGTGCCGGCGATGAGGGTCTAAGCTTTCTTCGACCGCGCACGGGTCTTGCGCGCACGACCCTGCGCGGGCGGAGATCCGTCGAAGGGCGCCGGGCTGCAGAGCCCGAGCGCGCGCCTGTTCCGCTTCCCGTCGCGTCAGCGCGCGGTGTAGTCGCCGGCGCCCTTGGGGCGCTGCATGGCGAACTTCGCGTCCGGCCCGATCTTGAAATAGTCGAAGTAGCCGCCGCGCATGATCGGCTGCATCGCGGCCGTGTCGACGAGGCCGTCCTTCACGAAGCGGTCGTCGATGTAGATCGAGACCACCTGCCCGATCACCAGGAAGTTGGCGGCCTCGCCCCCTCCGAGCGGAACCAGCGGCACGGTCTGCAGCCACCGGCATTCGAGGGCGGCGGCGGCTTCCGCCACCCGGGGCGCGCGCACTTTGCGCGACGGGGCCGTGGTCAGCCCCGCAAAGTCGAACTCGCTCTCGCCGCGCGGCAATGGGGCCGAGGAGGCGTTCATCGGCTCGCGCAGATCGTAGGTGGCGAGGTTGCAGACGAAATCGCCGCCCTCCTCCGCGAAGGTCAGCGCGTCCTTGCGACCGGTGGAGGAGAACGCGACCATGTCGTCGCCGACCGCGTTGAAGAACGAGTACGGCGCGAGGTTGAGCTTCCCCTCCCGGCTCATGGCACTGATCCAGCCGATCGGCCGCGGCGCGACGATCGCCTTCAGCGGGTTGTGCGGCAGGGTGCGGTCGTCGGGGGCGTAATGCATGGGTGCGAGCCTTACAGGCGCGTGACGATCTCGGCGAGGTCCGGCCGCGGCCGGTCCGACGGGATCTCCTCGGGGGCACCGATATGGATGAAGCCCGCGAGCTTCTCGCGCGGGTCGAGGCCGAGGGCTTCGAGCACGCGGCGATCGTAGGCGTACCATTCGGTCAGCCAGGCGGTGGCGAAGCCCTGGGCGTTGGCCGCCACCACGAGGTTCATGCAGGCGGCGCCCGCCGACAGGACCTGCTCCCATTCCGGGATCTTCACGTGCGGCCCGGCCCGCGACACGACCGCGACGACGACCGGCGCGTGCGCGAGGCGCTTGGCCTCGAGGTCGAGCCGCGCGGCGTCGGCCTCCGGGTTGTCGGCGGCGTAGGTCTTCGCGATCACGGCCCCGATCCGCTCGCGCGCCGCGCCCGCGATCACGATGAAGCGCCACGGCGCGAGCTTGCCGTGGTCGGGCACCCGCGAGGCCAGCGTCAGGATCGTGTCGATCTGCTCTGGGCTCGGTCCCGGGTCCGTCATCCGCACGGGCGGCACCGAGCGGCGGGTGCGCAGCATGTCGAGGGTGGCGTTCATCGGGGCGTCTCGGCTGGCCGGTGCGGGGCGGTCCCGCGATCGCGTCGGGATTTCGCACGGGTGGGACCGGCTGGGAAGTCGGGCAGCTTGGCGCGGGAAGCGCGAGGACCCTCGGCGGCCTTGCGCTCGCCACGGTCCGGGATCACACGGGCGAGACGGTGACGTTCGGCCGGTTCGGCCTTTGGGGAGAAGGCTTGCGACATGCGCGGACGAAGGCTCGGGCCCGGATTGGCGCTGCTGGCTGCGGTCGCGCCGCTCGCAGCCGCGGCGCAGTCGCCGGACCCCTTCGGCAACCGCCTCGGCGGCGGCCTTCCCTCGCCCTCGATCACGACGCCGGACCTGCCCCCGAGCCAGCCCGAGGGCGAGGCGACCCTGTCGCTCTCCGCGCTGCTGTCGGGGATCGGCCAGCCGCTGCGGTCCGGCCTGGTCTGGCGGATCTACGAGGATCGCACCGACGGCGTCCGGCCCGCGATCGTCGCGCGCTCCACCGACCCGGCGCCGACGTTCAAGCTCGCGCCGGGCGCCTACGTCGCCTCCGTGACCTACGGCTTCGCCAGCGCGACGAAGAAGATCGCGATGTCCGGCCAGCCGGCGACCGACACCCTGCGGGTGGCCGCCGGCGCGCTCAAGCTGTCGGGCGCGATCGGCGACACCCGGATCGCTCCGGCGCAGCTCTCCTTCTCGGTCTTCGTGCCGATCGGCACCAACTCGGAGGGGCGGCTGGTGCGCAGCGGCGTCAAGGCCGGCGAGCTGCTGCGCCTGCCCGAGGGCACCTACCACGTGGTCTCGACCTACGGGGAATCGAACGCGATCCAGCGCGCCGACCTGAAGGTCGAGAACGGCAAGGTCACCGACGCCACCCTCAACCACCGGGCCGCCACGGTGACGCTGAAGCTCGTCACCAGCCCCGGCGCCGAGGCCTTCGCCGGAACGGCCTTCTCGGTGCTGACGCCCGGCGGCGACACCATCCGCGAGGCGATCGGCGCGTTCCCGCAGGTCACCCTGGCGGAGGGCGACTACGTGCTGATCGCCCGCCACGACGGGCAGGTCTACACCCGCGAGTTCAAGGTCGAGAGCGGGCTCGACCGCGACATCGAGGTCCTGGCGAAGGCGGGGTGAGCGGGCGCCGGCGCCTTAGGGCGTCGGGCTCTCGCCATGCTGCCCGTCGAGCACCGTGCCCGTGCTCGGCACGCTCTCGGCGACGGCCTCGGCCCGGCGCAGGTCGGGCGAGGTCGCCTCGGCGACGAAGCTCGCCACCGCCTCCGCGAGCGGCAGCGTCCGGGTCTGCTGGCTGCCCAGCCGCCGGATCGAGACCGTGCGCTCCTCGGCCTCGCGCCGGCCGAGCGCCAGGATCACTGGCACCTTGGCCAGCGAGTGCTCGCGGACCTTGTAGTTGATCTTCTCGTTGCGCAGGTCCGCCTCGACCCGCAGGCCGGCCCGCGTCAGCGCCCGGACGACCTCCGCCGCATAGGCGTCGGCCTCCCCGGTGATGGTCGCGACCACCACCTGGACGGGGGCGAGCCAGAGCGGGAAGTGGCCGGCGAAGTGCTCGATCAGGATGCCGGTGAACCGCTCCATCGAGCCGCAGATCGCCCGGTGCACCATCACCGGCGGCACCTTCTGGCTCTCGGCATCGACGTAGAACGCACCGAACCGCTCCGGCAGGTTGAAGTCCACCTGCGTGGTGCCGCACTGCCAGTCACGCCCGATCGCGTCGCGCAGCACGTACTCGAACTTCGGCCCGTAGAAGGCGCCCTCGCCCGGGTTCACCTCGGTGCGGATGCGGCCGCCCGACTGCGCCTCGATCTGCGCCAGCACGCGGGTCATCACCTCCTCGGCATGGTCCCATAGGGCGTCCGAGCCGACCCGCTTCTCGGGCCGGGTCGAGAGCTTCACCACGATCTGGTCGAAGCCGAAATCGGCGTAGGTCGAGAGGATCAGGTCGTTGATCGTGAGGCACTCGTCGGCGAGCTGGTCCTCGGTGCAGAAGATGTGCGCGTCGTCCTGCGTGAAGCCGCGCACGCGCATCAGCCCATGCATCGCGCCCGACGGCTCGTAGCGATGCACGACGCCGAATTCCGCCATGCGCAGAGGCAGGTCGCGGTAGCTCTTCAGACCGTGCTTGAAGATCTGAACGTGGCCCGGGCAGTTCATCGGCTTCAAGGCGAACCAGCGCTTGTCCTCGGCCTCGTCGCCGGCGCTTTGGGCCGCGAACATGTTCTCGCGGTACCAGCCCCAATGGCCGGAGGTCTCCCACAGGGCCTTGTCGAGGATCTGCGGCGCGTTGACCTCGGCGTAGTCGCCCTTCAGGCGGCGGCGCATGTAGGCGATCAGCTCCTGGAAGATCGTCCAGCCCTTGGCGTGCCAGAACACGACGCCCGGCCCCTCCTCCTGGAAGTGGAACAGGTCCATCTCCCGGCCGAGCCGGCGGTGGTCGCGGCGCTCGGCCTCCTCCAGGCGGTGGAGATAGGCGTCGAGCTCCTCCTTCGTGGCCCAGGCGGTGCCGTAGATGCGGGTCAGCATCGGGTTGCTCGAATCGCCCCGCCAGTAGGCGCCGGCGACCTTCATCAGCTTGAAGGCCGGCCCGACCTTGCCGGTCGAGGTCATGTGCGGGCCGCGGCACAGGTCGAACCAGTCGCCCTGGCGGTAGACCTTCAGGTCCTCGCCCGGCGGGATCGCGTCGACCAGCTCGACCTTGTAGGCCTCGCCCCGGTCGGCGAACACCTTGCGGATGTCGTCGCGCTTCCAGACCTCCTTGGTGAAGGCCGCATCGCGGGCCATGATCTCGCGCATCTTCGCCTCGATCGCCGGGAAGTCGTCCGGCGTGAACGGGGTGTCGCGCGCGAAGTCGTAGTAGAAGCCGTTCTCGATCACCGGGCCGATCGTCACCTGCGTGCCCGGCCACAGCGCCTGAACGGCCTCAGCCAGCACGTGGGCGCAGTCGTGGCGGATCAGCTCCAGCGCCCGCGGGTCGGTGCGGTCGAGGAACTCGATGCGGGCGTCGCGCTCGATCGTGTCGGACAGGTCGGCGACGACGCCGTCGAGCGCCATCGCGACGGTGCGCTTGGCCAGCGATTTCGCGATGCCTTCGACCACGCTCCGTCCGGTCACGGCCTCGTCGTAGGCGCGGGTGTTGCCGTCGGGGAATGTCAGGATGGGCATCGTCGCGGTGTCTCCGGGCTCACTCCTGCGTACGCGGCAGGTAAGCGCAAACGAGGGTCGGTCCCCGCGCGGGGCGCGGGAGCGGCCGTTTAGACCGTTTCCGGGCGGGAGGAAACGCCGCGCCGCGCGGCGGCGGGGCTTGCGCCAAAGAAAGAACCCCGCGCGGTCCTTCGACCGCGCGGGGCTGATGTCGTCGTCCGCGCGAAGCGCGAAGCGGGCTACTCGGCGGCGATCTGGTGGGCCTGGGAGCCGTCCGTGTAGGTCTCGGGCGTCAGGCGCTTGCCCGGCGCGGCGCGCCCCGGCAGCGGCGGCAGCGCCAGCGCCTTGGCGAGGTCGATCCCGGCCCCTTCCGCGACCCGGCGGCCGTAATCGGCGTCGGCATGCGAGAAGTGCCAGACCATCCGCAGCTGGATCGCCTCGGGGCACTGCTTCATGTCGCCGACGAGGTTGGCGATCAGGTCGTCGCGCTCCCAATCTTGGAACGAGCGGTAGCGCACGCCGGCCTGGGTGTAGTCGTCCTCGGTGCGCGAGGTCTGGTAGCGGCCGAGGTTGCCCTGCACCGGCTGGTGGTAGTCCTTCGCGGGCTTCGGCGCCTCGCGCAGGCCCTCGGCCAGCGTCGAGGGCTCGTAGTTGATGTGCTTGTTCGGGCCGGTCCCGTCGACGCCGTAGGTCATCTGCCCATCGCGCTGGTTCGAGTAGACCTTCACGCCCGGCTGCGGCGCGTTGATCGGCAGCTGCAGGTAGTTGGCGCCGACGCGGTAGCGCTGCGTGTCCGAGTAGGACAGCGTCCGGCCCTGGAGCATCTTGTCGTCCGAGAAGTCGATGCCGTCCACGAGCACGCCCGTGCCGAAGGCCGACTGCTCGACCTCGGCGAAGAAGTTGTCCGGCACGCGGTCGAGCACCATGCGGCCCACGGGCAGCAGCGGGAAGTCCTCGACCGGCCACAGCTTGGTGTCGTCGAGGGGATCGAACGACAGGTGGTCGTTCGGGCCGTCCGGCATGATCTGCACGCAGAACTCCCACTCGGGGAAGTTGCCGGCCTTGATGTTGTCGTAGAGGTCACGCGTGGCGTGGCCGACGTCCTTGCCCTGGATCTCGGCCGCCTGGGCCGAGGTCAGGTTGCGGATGCCCTGCTTGGGCTCCCAATGGAACTTGCAGAGCACCGCCTCGCCCTGGTCGTTGACCAGCTTGTAGGTGTTGACGCCCGAGCCTTCCATCTCACGATAGTTGGCGGGGATGCCCCACGGCGACTTCAGGTGCGTCACCATGTGGATCGCTTCGGGGTGCTGCGCCACGAAGTCGAAGAAGCGCCACGCCTCCTGGCGGTTCGTCACCGGGTCCGGCTTGAACGCGTGGATCATGTCGGGGAACTTGATCGCGTCGCGGATGAAGAAGACCTTGAGGTTGTTGCCCACCAGGTCCCAGTTGCCGTCGACGGTCTTGAACTTGACCGCGAAGCCGCGGGGGTCGCGCTCGGTCTCCGGGCTCTCCTTGGCGCCGGCCACGGTGGAGAAGCGCACGAACATCGGCGTCTTCACGCCGGTCTCGTTGAGGACGCGGGCGCGGGTGTACTTGGACGCCGGCTCGTTGCCGATCTTGCCGTAGGCCTCGAAGTAGCCGTGGGCGCCGGCGCCGCGGGCATGCACGACGCGCTCGGGGATGCGCTCGCGGTCGAAATGCGTGATCTTCTCGATGAACTGGTAGTTCTCGAGCGTCGCGGGACCCCGCTCGCCCACCGTGCGCGTGCTCTGGTTGTCGCGGACCGGGTGGCCCTGGCGGGTCGTCAGGATCGGGCGTTGATCGCTCATGCGAAGAATCTCTCCGTGGTGGTGACGAGGCTCGAGGATCGGCGCCTGCGCCCGCGAACGAGGGGACGCCGTTTCCTGGAATCGTTCCGGGCTCCCCTTATGCGCCACTCCGAACCCATTGGCCAATGCATCGTCGCAAAGGGTATGATAGACAAAAACTATGAACCTTGCCGGCCTGTCGCTCCGCGACCTCGAATACGTGGTCGCCATCGCCGACGAGGGGCATTTCGGCCGGGCGGCCGAACGCTGCAACGTCAGCCAGCCGACGCTCAGCGTCCAGGTGCGCAAGCTCGAGGGCGCGCTCGGGCTCGTGCTGTTCGAGCGCTCCAACCGGCGCGTGCTGATGACGGCGCCGGGCCAGATCATCGTGCGTCAGGCTCGCGCGGTGCTGGCCGAGGCGCAGCGCCTGCTCGCGCTGGCCAGCGAGGGCCGCGGCGCACCGCTCACCGGTAGGCTCGTGCTCGCGGCGATCCAGACGCTCGGGCCGTACTTCTTCCCCCTGGTGCTGCGGACGATGCGCCAGGAATTCCCGATGCTGGCGCTGGCCCTCAGCGAGGGCCGCACCGCCGACATCCTCGCCTCCCTGCGCGACGGGCGGGTCGACGCCGCCCTGGTGTCGCTGCCCCTGCCCGCGTCGGGGCTCACCGTCTCGCCGCTCTTCGTCGAGCCGTTCCGCCTCGCCTGCCCGGCCGACCATGCGCTCGCGCAGGGCGGGGCCCTGCGCGCCGCCGACATCGCCGGGCCGGACCTGCTGCTTCTCGACGAGGGCAACTGCCTGCGCGACCAGGCGATCGCCGCCTGCGGGGCGGGCAGCGCCGCCGGGCGACATGCCACCAGCCTGGAGACCCTGCGCTCGATGGTGGCGGCCGGGGCCGGCTACACCTTGCTTCCCGCCCTCGCCGTCCCGTCCGGCCCCGATCCGAGCGGGCTCACCGTGATCCGCGGCTTCGACACCGACGGGCCGGGCCGGACCATCGCGCTGGCCTGGCGGGCGAGCGACCCGCGGGCGCCGGGCCTCGCCGCGTTGGCCGCCTTCTTCCGCGCCCAGGCGCCGGCCGGCACCGCCGCCTGCCGCGAGGCGACGATCGCCGCCGGGTGACGAACGGGTCGCACAGGGCTGGGTTGTGCGCCCGTGCGCGTGACAGGCCGGGCGACAGGGTGTAGCGCGGCGCCAGGATCGCGGACCGCCATGCGATCGATCGAACCTGGCGCGTCGCCTTGCCTTTTCCCGCACGGACCATCGCCCTCTGGGCGGCGCTGATCGCCGCCTCGGGCCTGCTCGGCTTCGGCCTGAAGCTCGGGCAGTTCCCGGCCGCGTTCCTGCTCGGGCCGATGATCGCGGCGATCGCGTTCGGGGTGCGGGGGGCGCCGCTCCGGATGCCGCGGCCGGCCTTCCAGGCCTCGCAGGCGATGATCGGCTGCATGGTGGCCCACGCCATCACCGCGGAGATCACCAAGACCCTGATCGCGGACGGCCCGCTGATCCTGCTCGTGGTCGGCGTCACGGTGCTCGCCGGCGCCCTCGTCGGGCTGGTGCTCACGCGCCTGCGGGTGCTGCCCGGCACGACCGCCGCCTGGGGCTCCTCGCCGGGCGGGGCGGCGGCGATGGTGGCGATGGCCGAGGAATACGGCTCCGATCCCCGCCTCGTCGCCTTCATGCAGTACGTGCGCGTCGCCGCCGTGGTGCTCTCGGCCTCGCTGGTGGCGCGGCTGCTGACCGATTCCGTGGCGGCCGGCCCGCCGCCGGCGGTCGCCGAGGCGGCGACCGTGCTGCCGGTGCTGGTCACGCTCGCGGTCGCGGCCGCCGGCGCCGGCATCGCGCTGTGGCTCCGCCTGCCCGCCGGCGCGCTGATCGGGCCGATGCTGCTCGGCGCGGCGCTTCACGCGACCGGCGTCGCCAGCATCACCCTGCCGCTGCCGATCCTCGAGCTCGCCTACGCGACGATCGGCTGGTACGTCGGCCTGCGCTTCACCCGCGAGACCCTGCGCGCGACGCTGCACGCGCTGCCCGGCATCCTCGTCGCGACGCTCGCCGTGATCCTGCTCTGCGCCGGCTGGGCGCTCGGGCTGACGCACCTGCTCGCGATCGACTTCCTCACCGCCTTCCTCGCGACCAGCCCCGGCGGCCTCGACTCGGTGGCGATCATCGCGGTCGGCTCGAAGGTCGACGTGTCGTTCGTGCTCGCGGTGCAGACGCTCCGGCTGTTCGTGGTCCTGATCACCGGCCCGGTGCTGGCCAAGTGGATCGCCCGCGCGGTGCCGCAGGAATCGGCGTGAATGGACGAGGCGGCGTGAATGCACGCGCTCTGGCTCGCCTTCCTGAATTCCTGGCGCGGCCTCGTCCACGGCGCCCGCACCGAGCGCGCCGTGCGGCTCGAGCTGGTGCTGCTCGTCGTCGGCGTGCCGGCGGCCCTCGTGCTCGGCGCGAGCCTCTGGGTCCGCGTGGCGCTGATGGCGACGCTCCTGCTGATGCTCGCCGCGGAGTTTCTCAACACCGCGATCGAGAAGCTGTGCGATCACCTCCATCCCGGCCGCCACCCGCGGATCGGCACGGTGAAGGACCTCGCCTCGGCCGGGACGTTCTCGGCGCAGGCGATCGCCGCCCTGGTCTGGGTCGCTGCGCTGATCGACCGGCTCTGACGCCGCGGCGTTCGCGCCATCGTCGCTCCGGAGCCGGGACCGTGCGGACTTCCGAGCGGGCCTTCACCGTGACGCCGTCGCTCGGACGCTCGCGGAACGCCGGTGCCGGCGTCCCGATCGTCACGACGCCCTTCGCGCTCCGACGTCCCGCCCGGGCGGCGGTGCGGACCATCGTCCCTGCCGCACGTCCGGCGGTCTCCGGCATCCGGGGCCGGGCAGGCATGCGGGGCCGAACGGGGGCGCGCGCTCGCATCTTGCGCGGCAAGCGGCTATTGCCGGCCGCATGTCCGACACCGTGAAACCCGCAAGTCCTCCGGCCGAACCGGCACCCGACTACATCCGCAAGATCCTCACCGCGCGGGTCTACGACGTGGCGATCGAGAGCCCGCTCGATCCGATGCCGCGCCTGACCGTCCGGCTCGGGCGGCCGGTGCTTCTGAAGCGCGAGGACCTGCAGCCAGTCTTCTCGTTCAAGCTGCGCGGCGCCTACAACAAGATGTCGGGGCTCTCGCCCGAGCAGCTCGCCCGCGGCGTGATCTGCGCCTCGGCCGGCAACCACGCGCAGGGCGTGGCCTTGGCGGCCGCGCGCCTGCAGGTGCGGGCGGTCATCGTGATGCCGCGCACGACGCCCGCGATCAAGGTCGACGCCTGTCGCGCCCGAGGCGCCGAGGTGATCCTGCACGGCGACGCCTTCGACGAGGCGCTGAGCGAGGCGCGGCGCCTGGAGGCCGAGCAGGACCTCACCTTCCTCCACCCCTTCGACGATCCCGACGTGATCGCCGGCCAGGGCACGATCGGCATGGAGATCCTGCAGCAGCATACCGGCCCGATCGAGGCGATCTTCGTGCCCGTCGGCGGCGGCGGGCTCGCGGCGGGAATCGCGACCTACGTCAAGTACCTGCGGCCGGAGACCAAGGTGATCGGCGTGGAGCCGGACGACGCCGCCTGCATGGCCGAGGCCCTGAAGGCCGGCGAGCTCGTGCTGCTGCCGAGCGTCGGGCTGTTCGCCGACGGCGTCGCCGTCCGCCAGGCCGGGGCCGAGACGTTCCGGCTGTGCCGCCAGCACCTCGACGAGGTCATCACCGTCGACACCGACGCGATGTGCGCGGCGGTGAAGGACATCTTCGACGACACCCGCGCGGTGTCCGAGCCGTCCGGCGCGCTCGCGCTCGCCGGCGCCAAGCTCTACGCCGAGCGCGAGGGCGGCGCCGGCACGCTCGTCGCGATCTCCTCCGGGGCGAACCTCAACTTCGACCGCCTGCGCCACATCGCAGAGCGGGCCGAGCTCGGCGAGGAGCGGGAGGTCCTGCTCGGCGTCACCATCCCGGAGAAGCCCGGCGCCTACCGGGCCTTCATAAGGGCCCTGGGACCGCGCGCGATCACCGAGTTCAACTACCGCTACGCGCCGGGCGCGCAGGCCAGGATCTTCGTCGGCATCAACCTGCCCGGCGGCCGGCCCGAGAAGCGCGACCTCGTCGCGGGCCTCGTCGCCGGGGGCTACGACGTCCACGACATGAGCGACAACGAGATGGCCAAGGTCCATGTCCGCTACATGGTCGGCGGCCGCGTCTCGGGCCTGGCGCACGAGCGGCTCTACCGCTTCCAGTTCCCGGAGCGGCCGGGCGCGCTGCTGAAGTTCCTCGACGCGCTCGGCGAGGACTTCAACATCACCCTGTTCCACTACCGCAACCACGGTGCCGATTACGGCCGGGTGCTCGCCGGCATCGCCGTGCCCCCCGACGCCAAAGGCCGTTTCGACCGGGCTGTCGAAGCTCTCGGCTTCCCGTGCTTCGACGAGACCGAGAACCCTGCCTACCGGATGTTCCTAGACGGCGAGCCCGCGGCGGCCAAGACCGGCATCGCCGGCTGGTTCGGGCTCAGGAAGGCCTGAGCGACCTCGGGTCCGGCGCGCCCCGAGCATGTTCGAGCGAGGCGGCTCCCGGCTCGCGTGAAGAAAATGCGACTTCACAAGATGAGCATCTTCGAGGGAGGTGGCCCCCGGCTCGCGTGAAGACGGTGCTCTAGCGCTGCGCCGTCTCGACGCTGACGACGTCGGGGTTCGCCCGCAGGGTCTCGGCGATCGCCTCGACGCTGGTCGCCGACAGGCGCACGAACGCGACCTCGATCTCGTCGAGGGCGGGGTCCTCGGCGGTGCGCGCCACGAACTGGCGCACCCGCGAGGCCCGTTCGCCGGTCGCCGCGTGCAGGGTGTCGATCGACAGTGTCCCGCGCCTGGCGACGAGGCGGAGGGTCCGCGTCTGCATCCGGTCGCGCCAGCGCTCCTCCAGCGGCTTGACGCCCGCGAGGATCGCGACGACGAAGGTCGTGGTCGCCACCGCCGGGACGTAGAGCCCGCCGCCAATGGCGAGCCCGATCGCCGCCACCGCCCACAGGCTCGCGGCGGTGGTCAGCCCCTTCACGACCTCGCCGCGCAGCAGGATCGTGCCCGCGCCGAGGAAGCCGATCCCGGAGACCACCTGCGCCGCGACGCGCGACGGGTCGAGGACGACGTTCCGGGCGCCCAGCGCGTCGGCGAAGCCGTAGGTCGAGACCAGCATGATCAGGCACGAGCCGACGCAGACCAGCATGTGCGTGCGCAGGCCGGCCGCCCAGAGCAGGCGCTCGCGCTCGAGCCCGATCACGCTGCCGAGCAGGGCCGCCAGCGCGAGCCGGCCGATCATCTCTCCGTTGCCGAGCAGGGCCGGTCTCCGTTCTGTCCCGCGATCCTCTGGGGACGATAGGCCGGTTCAGCCCGTCATGCGACGCCGAGCGCGGCCTTCTCCACCTCGTAGGCCGCACGCACGGTCGCCTGCCCGTAGGTGCGCTCCAGGCGCCGGACGGTGAAGTGGGCGTGGGCCATCGACTGGAAGTGGCTCATGAAGGCGGTGTTGACCGCCGCGCCGCCGAACGCGCCCAGCACCGGCACCGCCTGCGCGGCGACCTTCTGCGAGACCACGATGCCGAAGCGCGCCGCGATCTGCGCGGTGAAGCGGATCAGCGCCGGCGCCGACTGGTCGAGCAGCGTCTTGCTCCCGGCGTAGCGGGCGGCCTCCGCCATCGTCTTGGCGAGGGCTGCGCGCACCGCGAAGTAGCCGCTCTCGGTCAGGCCGGTGCCCTCGGCCGCGCCCGCCGCATCGCCCTTTCCGCCCAGCGCGAAGACCTGGACGCAGGCGAGCGCACCCTCCGGGTCGTCGAGGTCCTCGCCCTCCTCCCGCGCGATCTCGGCGATCGAGCGCAGCATCAGAGTGGTCGAGACCGGCAGCTCGACGGCCAGCGTCGCGAGGCCGAAGGCGCCTCCGAACGCCCCCGACAGCGCGGCCATGGCCTTGTGGTTGAAGGTGCTCGATCCGGTCAGGCTGCCGAGCAGCGCGCCGAGGCGTCCCTCCGGCTTGACGGCGACGCTCTCGATCTCGGTGCCGGCGGCCGGCGCGACCGCGACCTTCGGCAGGGTCTTGAGCGCAACGCGCAGCGCCCCGCGCATCGCCGCCTCGGTCGAGCGCCCGACGACCTCGGTCACCGGGGCCGGCAGGGACCGGCCGATCATGTCGAGGGGAGCGCCGGCGGCGGCCGAGAGCCGGGCGGCGAGGCCCGGCTGCTCCAGGGCGCGGACGGACCGGCGCAATGCCGCGAGGTCCGCCTCGCTCAAGGGACGCTCGATGGACTCGGTGGCGGCCGGAAGGACCTCACCGGTCAGCGCGATATCGCTCATGCATTCCTCCTCAAGCCTGGGTTCTCAGGGGCACGCCCGGCGAACCGGTAGGAAGCGGGACGGGCCCGGGAGGGTTCCCGTGCCCGCCCGCGGCGGCCATCCCCGCGTCGCCCGAGGCCGGCACGGGCCTGCGGCTCGGCGTTCTGCCGACGGCGAGGCAGAGCAGCACCACCGGGATGCCGACCGCAGAGGTCAGGACGAAGAAGGTCGGGTAGCCGAAGGCGGCGACGATGTAGCCGGCGGTGCCCGCGACGAGCTTGCCCGGCAGCGCGTAGAGCGAGGAGAACAGGGCGTACTGCGTCGCCGCGTAGCCGGGGGTGGTCAGGCTCGACATGTAGGCGATCAGCGCGATGCCGGCGAAGGAGCCGCAGAAGTTCTCGATCGAGATCGCCACCGTCAGCCGCCAGACCTCCGGCCCGCCGGTCGACAGCCAGGCGAAGGAGAGGTGCGAGGCGGCGGCGAGGAAGGCGCCGGCCAGCAGCGTCGGGAACATCCCGAATCGCGCCATCGCCCAGCCGCCCGCGAACCCGCCCGCGATGCCCACCCAGATGCCGTAGAGCTTGGTGACGGTGGCGATCTCCTTCAGGTCGAAGCCCAGCGTCCGGTACAGCGGGCTCGCCATCACGCCGGAGACGAAATCCGGCATGCGGTAGAGCGCCACCAGCACCAGCAAGCCCCACAGGGCCGGCCCCATCCGGCCGTGCAGCTCGACCAGGGGCTCCAGCACGGCCTGGCGGATCGACAACAGCCGCGTCCCGGCCGCCTTCGGCGTCTGCGCGGCTGCGGCCGCCGGCTCGGGGCGCCGGGTGTCGAAGGCAGGCGCGAGCAGGGCCGCGATCAGGCCGACGAGCATCAGGGCCGCCATCGTCAGGTAGGCGAAGGTCCAGCCCTTGTCGGAGGCGATGAACAGCGCGCCGGCGCCCGCCGTGATCAGGCCGAGGCGGTAGCCGAGGTTCGAAGTCGCCGCGAGGATGCCCTGGAAGTCGGTGCCGGCGGCGTCGATGCGCCAGCCGTCGACGACCACGTCCTGGGTTGCGGCGCAGAAGGCGACGAGGAAGGCGCCGAGGCCGAGCAGCGCGAGGCTCGTCTGCGGATCGGCGAAGGCCATCAGCACCAGGCAGAGCGCCACCGCGACCTGCGTCGTCACCATCCAGGCGCGGCGGCGCCCAAGACGAGCGCTCAGCACCGGAACGTCGATCCGGTCGATCATCGGCGCCCACAGGAACTTCAGCGAGTACGGCAGCGCCACGTAGCTGAACAGGCCGATCGCCTTGACGTTGATGTCCGAGAAGGCGAGCCGCAGGGTGAACGTCCCGAGCACCAGGAGCAGCGGCAGCCCCGAGGAGAAGCCGAGCGCCAGCATCAGGACGATGCGCCGATCCTCAACGAGGTCGCGGGCCCGCAGCCGTCGTGCGGGCTTGTCGGGTGCGGTGTCCATGGCCATGCGGTGGAACTCCTTGACGCCCTTCCGCCTTGATCCGTGAGAATCGTGGCAGCCTTGCGCCGCCCCGCGCGTCGGGGGCGATCCGTGCGGGGTGCGGCGGCCGGATCATGGTCGATGTCTGCTTAACGCGACATCGCACATTTGCCTGGGTACAAGCGGGACGGGTCGGGAACCTTGCCCCTGCGTACCTGTTCGGATGATGCGAGCGTAGCCGTTCCGCTCGCAACGGTCTGCCGCGCTGGCCCGGCGCGGCGGCCATCCCTGCCTCGAGGCTCCTCGCGTACCGATCGGTTACAGGATGATGGAGACCAGCGATCAGGCGGATTATCCGCTCGCTCCGGCGACATTCGCGCGGGCGTTCAATTCGAGCCCGACGCCGATGCTGCTCACGGGGGCGACGCACGACAACAACCCGATCGTCTGGGTGAACGAGGCCTTCCTGAAGCTGACCGGCTACGACCGCGACGAGCTTCTCGGGCGCAATTGCCGGATGCTGCAGGGCGCCGGCACGGACGCGTCGGAGGTCGCGCGCCTGCGCGCCGCGCTCGAGGCGGCCGAGCCGATCGAGTGCGAGCTCCTGAACTACCGCAAGGACGGCACCGCCTTCTGGAACAGCATGACCGTCAACCCGGTGCGAAACGCCGACGGACGGGTGACGTTCTTCTTCGCCGCGCAGGCCGACATGACCGACAAGCGCACCGTCGAGCAGGCGATGCGCGGCACCAACGACGAGCTGGAGCGCCAGGTCGGGCAGCGCACCGCCGACCTGCAGGCGGCCCTCGAGCAGAAGACCGCCCTGCTCCACGAGGTCGATCACCGGGTCAAGAACAACCTCCAGGTGATCTCGTCGCTGATGCTGCTGAAGGCCCGGCGCACGCCCGAGGGCGAGGCGCGCGATGCGCTCTCGAGCATGGCCGAGCGCATCGGCGCGCTCTCGACCGCCCACCGCATGCTCTACTCGGCCGGCGACGTCACCAAGTTCAACCTGTCGGACTTCACCGACGACTTCCTGTCCGATCTCAACGCCGGGCTCGATGCGGAGCGGACCCGGGTCGAGGCGCGGATCGACTCGATCGCCGTCTCCGCCGCGATGGCCGCGCCGCTCGCCCTGATGATCCACGAGCTGGCGACCAACGCCGTCCGCCACGCCTTTCCCGAGAACCGGAGCGGCCGCATCGGCATCACCGCGCAGCGCACCGACGCCGGCATGCACCTCACGATCGAGGACGACGGCGTCGGCCTCGATGCGGGGCCGGTGAACCCGGCGGGCTTCGGCCGGAACCTCGTCGAGATGGTGGTGCGGCAGCTGCGCGGCACGATCACGTGGCGCGATCGGGCGCCGGGCACCGTCGTCGAGATCGACATTCCCCTGGCGGAGGACGCGTGAGCGCCCCGGCCCTGCGCATCCTCGTGGTCGAGGACGAGGCGCTGATCGCCCTCGAGCTCGAGTTCCTGCTCGACGACCTCGGCTACGTCACGGTCGGCATCGCCGCCAGCTCGACCGAGGCGATCGCGCTCGGGCAGTCCACCGCACCCGACATCGCGCTCGTCGACATCCACCTCGTCGACGGGCCGACCGGCGTCGACGTCGCCCGCGCGCTCAGCGCCGACCCGCGCACGACGGTGGTGTTCATGACCGCCAACGCCAAGCGCATCCCCGACGACTTCGCGGGCGCCTTCGGCGTGATCTCCAAGCCCTATTCCGAGCGGGTCGTGGCGAGCACCCTCGACTACGTGGCCGGCTGCCGCGCCGGGCGCGTCCCGGCCCCGCCCTGCCCGGACGGGTTCTTCCGCGCGCCCGGTTGAGCCGGGCTCAGCCGGCGGCCGCCTCGCGCTCGCGCTTGAGCCGGTAGAGCGCCTCCATCGCCTCGCGCGGCGTCAGCGCGTCCGGGTCGATCGCGTCCAGCAGCAGGCCGAGCGCGTCGTCCGCCTCGACCGCCGGTTCCGGCAGAGGGGGCGGGGCGAGGCTCGCGAACAACGGCAGGTCGTCGATGCGCGGACGGCTGGGGCGCTCGCGCTCGGCCTTCTCCAGCCCCTTCAGGATCGCGCCGGCCCGCGCGACGACGCTGCCCGGAAGGCCCGCGATCCGCGCCACCTGGAGCCCGTAGCTGCGCTCCGCCACCCCCGGCACCACCTCGTGCAGGAAGACCACGCCGTCCCGGTGCTCGGCGACCTTCAGGGTGGCGTTGTCGAGCCGCGCCAGCCGCTGGCCCAGGGCGGTCAGCTCGTGGAAATGGGTGGCGAACAGCGCGCGGCAGGCGTTCGTCTCGTGCAGGTGCTCAAGGCAGGCCCAGGCGATCGAGAGCCCGTCATAGGTCGCGGTTCCGCGCCCGATCTCGTCCAGGATCACCAGCGAGTGCCGGGTCGCCTGGTTCAGGATCGCGGCCGTCTCGACCATCTCGACCATGAAGGTCGATTGCCCGCGCGCGAGGTCGTCGGCGGCGCCGACCCGGGAGAACAGGCGGTCGACGCGGCCGATCCGGGCCTGGAGCGCCGGCACGAAGGCGCCGATCTGCGCGAGCACGGCGATCAGGGCGTTCTGGCGCAGGTAGGTCGACTTGCCGCCCATGTTCGGGCCGGTAATCAGCCGGATGCGGCCGCGCCCCTCGCCCGAGAGGTCGCAATCGTTGGCGATGAAGGCCGCGCCGGATTTGCGCAGGGCCGCTTCGACCACCGGATGGCGGCCGCCCGCGATGACGAAGCTCAGCGACGCGTCGACCTGCGGCCGGCGCCAGTCGAGCTCCACCGCAAGCTCGGCGTGGCTCGCGGCCACGTCGAGGGCGGCCAGGGCCTCGGCGATGCCGCCGATCGCCTCGGCCTGCGCGACGATGCGGGCGGCGAGGTCGTCGAACACGGCACCTTCCAGGGCGAGCGCCCGCTCGGCGGCCCCGGAGATCTTCTGCTCCAGCGCGCCGAGCTCGACGCTGGTGAAGCGCATGGCGTCGACCATGGTCTGGCGATGCACGAAGTCGCGCATCAGGCCCTTCAGGCAGGCTTCGCCGACCGATTGCGGCACCTCGATGAAGTAGCCGAGCAGGCCGTTGTGCTTGATCCGCAGCGTGCGGCACCCGGTCTCCTCGGCGTAGCGCGCCTGCAGGGCCGCCACGACCTTGCGCGAGTCGCTTCCGAGCAGGCGGGCCTCATCGATGTCGGGATGGTAGCCGGCGCGGACGTATCCGCCGTCGCGGCGGTTGAGCGGCAGCTCGTCGGCGAGGCTCGCGCGCAGCGTCTCGACCAGTTCGCGGTCGGCGTGGGCGAGGATGCCGGAGAGCCGCGCCAGATCCTCCGGCAGGTCGCGTCCGTCTGACAGGCGCGCGCCGAGCGCCAGCGCCACGTCGAGCCCGTCGCGGATCGCGGCGAGGTCGCGCGGGCCGGCCCGGCCGAGGCCGGTGCGGGCCAGCGCGCGGGCGAGGTCGGGCGCGCGGGCGAGCGCGTCGCGCAGCGTCGCGCGCAGGGCGCGATCCTCCACCAGCCGCGCCACCGCCTCGTGTCGCCGCGCGATGGCGGCGAGGTCGGTGAGCGGCCCGGCCAGATGCTCGGCCAGGAGCCGCGCGCCGTTGGCCGAGACGGTCCGGTCGATCGCGTCGAGGAGGCTGCCCGCCCGCTCGCCCGAGAGCGTGCGCGTGAGCTCGAGGTTCGCGCGCGTCGCCGCGTCGATCGCCAGCGTCGTCCCGGCCTCCTCGCGGGTCGGCACGCTCAGGGGCGCGCGGGCGGCGAGCTGGGTGCGCGCGACGTAGAGCAGCGCCGCTCCGGCGGCGGCGATCTCGGCGCGGGTGAAGGCGCCGAAGCCGTCGAGCGTCGCAACGCCGTACTGCTCGCGGATGCGGCGCTCGGCCGAGGCCGGCTCCAGCTCCGCCTGGGCCAGGGGCACCACCGCCGCCCGCGTCTCGGCCCAGAGCCGGGCGAGCGCCGGATCGGTGTGGATGGCCTCCGACAGGACGATCTCGCGCGGATCGTGCCGGGCGATCGCGCCGGCGAGGTCGGCGCCCGCAACCTCGCTCAGGGCGAAGCGCCCGGTAGAGATGTCGATCGCCGCGAGCCCGTAGGCGAAGGCCGTGTCCGAGACCTTGCGACGGCCGACCGCCAGCAGCAGGTTGGCGCTGCCCGGATCGAGCAGGCGGTCCTCGGTGATGGTGCCGGGGGTGACGAGGCGCACGACCTCGCGGCGGACCACCGATTTCGGGCCCCGGCGCTTGGCCTCGGCCGGATCCTCGGTCTGCTCGCAGACCGCGACCCTGTGCCCGAGCCCGATCAGCCGGCTGAGGTAGTCGTCGGCGCGCTCCACCGGCACGCCGCACATCGGGATGTCGGCGCCGCCGTGCTTGCCGCGCTTGGTCAGGACGATGCCGAGCGCCCGCGAGGCCGTCTCGGCATCGGAGAAGAACAGCTCGTAGAAGTCGCCCATCCGGTAGAACAGCAGGCAGTCCGGGTTGGCGGCCTTGATCTCGATGTACTGCGCCATCATCGGCGTCGGGCCGGCGACCTCCGCGGTGCCTGATCCGGCGACGTCGGCGAGGTTTCGGGCTGAGCTGCGGGCCATGAGACGGCTCTTAGCAGACGCGTCCGGGTTTGATCAGCGCCCGCCCGCCGGATCGCTGGGGAGAAGGCCGGACGCTGCCGGCGACGCGACGAACGAAGGAAGCCGGCGCCATGGGGCGCCGGCTTCCTCGCATCGCTCCGAGGCGGATCGATCAGTAGCGCGGGCCGCCGACCGTGTTGCCGAGGTTCTGCTGGTAGCCGCGCATCGCCGGGTTGCGCGCATTCGGGTTCCCGTGGCGCATGGTATTGCGGCGGCGCATCATGCGCTCGGCCTTGGTGGAGTGGTGATGACGGTAGTGGCGGCGATAGGCGACCGCGTCGGTCGTGCTGCCGGCGACGATGCCGGCCTGCGGCATCGCGGGCGCGGCGGAGACGGAGATCGACCCCAGGCCGAGGCCGCCGAGAAGCAGTCCGGTCGCAAGGGTCAAGGAAAGACGTGTCATCTAGAATTCTCCAGTCCCCGCTCATGCGCTGCCGGGCTATAAGTTCAAGCGCCTCAAGTCGTTCCAGGCATCGGCCGTGGAATCGTGCCGTCGAAGGGGGATTAATTTCTTGGCTAAATCGGGATTGTTCGCGGACTTGAATCGTAACGCCGCCCGATCGTCACGGTAGGACGATCGCGATGCCATCCGCCCCGACGTCTGCTCTGTCCCCGCTCAGCCCCCTGCCGATCGATGCGGCGCTTCCCGCCCTGCGCGCGGCGCTGGCATCCGCGAACGCCGCCGTGCTGGTCGCTCCGCCGGGTGCCGGCAAGACGACGCGGGTGCCGCTCGACCTCCTCGACGCGCCCTGGCTCGGCTCCGGCAAGATCATCGTGCTGGAACCGCGCCGTCTCGCTGCGCGTGCCGCGGCCGATCGCATGGCCGGCACCCTGGGCGAGCGCGTCGGCGACACCGTCGGCCTGCGCGTCCGGCTCGGCTCGAAGATCTCGGGCCGCACCCGGATCGAGGTCGTGACCGAGGGGGTCTTCGGCCGCATGATCCTCGACGACCCTGAACTGTCCGGCATCGGCGCGGTGCTGTTCGACGAATTCCACGAGCGCTCGCTCGATGCCGATTTCGGCCTCGCCCTCGCCCTCGACGCGCAGGCCGGCTTGCGCGACGACCTGCGCATCCTGGTCATGTCGGCGACGCTCGACGGCGCCCGCGTCGCGCGCCTGCTCGGCGACGCGCCGGTCGTGGCGTCCGAGGGACGCGCCTTTCCGGTGGAGACCCGCTACGCCGACCGCGATCCGAACCGCCGGATCGAGGACGCGATGACGGACGCGATCCTGCGTGCGCTGCGGGCCGATCCGGGTTCGGTCCTGGCCTTCCTGCCGGGCCAGGGCGAGATCCGCCGCGTCGCCGCGGCGCTGGAAGGCCGAGTCGGGCCCGAGGTCGCGGTCGCGCCGCTTTACGGCGCGCTGACGCCGGCCGAGCAGGACCGGGCGGTGTCGCCGGCCGCACCCGGCGCGCGCAAGGTGGTGCTGGCCACCAGCATCGCCGAGACCTCGCTGACGATCGAGGGCGTGCGCATCGTGGTCGATTCCGGCCTCGCGCGGGTGCCGGTCTACGAACCCGGGCTCGGGCTGACCCGGCTGGTGACCGCGCGCGCCTCCCGCGCCTCGGTCGACCAGCGCCGCGGCCGCGCGGGCCGGACCGAGCCCGGCGTGTGCTGGCGGCTCTGGGCCGAGGCCGGAACCAGCGCGCTCGAGCCGTTCACCCGCCCCGAGATCGTCTCGGCGGACCTGGCCGGCCTCGTGCTCGATTGCGCCGAGTGGGGCGTGACCGATCCCGGCACCCTCGCCTTCCTCGACCCGCCGCCGGCGCCCGCCCTGAAGGAGGCGCGCGCGATGCTGCGCGACCTCGATGCGATCGACGCGGACGGGCGCCTCACCGAGACCGGGCGGCGCCTGCGCGCCCTCCCCCTGCCGCCGAGGCTCGCCCGCATGGTGGTCGCCGCCGCCGGCCTCGGCGCCGCGGCGGCCGCCGCCGACCTCGCCGCCGTCCTGGTCGAGCGCGGCCTCGGCGGCGACGCGGTCGACCTCGCCGACCGGGTCGAGCGCTTTCGCCGCGACCGTGGCCAGCGCGCGGCCGACATGCGCCGGATGGCGCAGGGCTGGGCACGGTCGGCCGCGGCATCCGGCGAGCGCGGGGCTCCCGAGCCGAGCGCCGGATCGTTGCTGGCGCTGGCCTATCCCGACCGGGTCGCGAAGGCGCGCGGGCGCGAGGGCGAGTTCGTGATGGCCAACGGCCGGGCCGGGCGCCTCGACCCCGCCTCCCCGCTCGCCCGCGAGCCGTTCCTCGTCGTCGCCGACATCGTCGGCGCCGCCGGCAACGCCCGCATCCTCGCCGCCGCCGCGATCGACCTCGACGCGATCGAGGCCGGCTTCGCCGACCGGATCGAGGGCGTCACGCAGGTGACCTTCGACGCGGCGGCACGGGCGCTGCGGGCCCGCAGCCTGCGCCGTCTCGGCGCCGTCACGCTCGGCGAGCGCACGCGCCCGGTTCCGCCGGATCTCGACTCGGCCAAGGTCCTCGCCCGCGGCATCGCCGGGCTCGGCCTCGAGCGCCTGCCCTGGACCCCGGCGCTGACGCAATGGCGCGCCCGCATCGCGTTCCTGCGCGCGGCGGAAGGCGGCGACTGGCCCGATCTGGCGGACGGCGCCCTCGCCGGGACGGTCGAGGACTGGCTCGCGCCCGCCCTCGTCGGCCGCCTCGGCCTCGACGCCGTCACCGCCAGCGACCTCGGCGAGGCGCTGCAGGGGCTGCTGCCCTGGCCCCTCCGGGCCCGCCTCGACGCCGAGGCGCCGACCCATGTCGAGGTGCCGACCGGCTCGCGGATCCCGATCGACTACGAGGCCGAGGGCGGCCCCGTCCTCGCCGTGCGGGTGCAGGAGCTGTTCGGGCTGGCGACGCATCCGACCATCGGCCGGGTGCCGCTCGTGCTCCACCTGCTCTCGCCCGGCCACCGTCCGGTGCAGATCACCCGCGACCTCCCGGGCTTCTGGCGCGGCTCCTGGAGCGCCGTGCGCACCGAGATGCGCGGCCGCTATCCGCGCCACCCCTGGCCGGAGAACCCGCTGGAGGCGCCGCCGACCCGCCGCGCCAAGCCGCGCGGCACGTGAGCGCGAACGGCAGGTAACAGGTGACAGGTGACAGGCGGCGGGCGCGATGCGACCGTGACACGAAGCCGGGCGCGACCGCCCCCCGCGAGATCGAGACTCCGCCCGCATGCCGACCGAAGAACCGCAGAATCCCGAAGCCGGGCAGCCCGAGGGCGACGGCTGGACGCCGATCCACGACACCGGCTTCATCGCCCATGTCGGCCCGGTCTACGTCCGCGACGGCGCCTACGCGTTCCGGGCCGCCGACAAGCACGCCAACCTGATCGGCGTCGTCCACGGCGGGATGCTGATGAGCTTCGCCGACCGGGCGCTGGGCGAGACCGCGATGCGGGCGGCCGACGGGGCGAACTGCGTGACGATCCAAATGGAGATGCAGTTCGTCGACACCGCGCGGCTGGGCGACTGGATCACCGTGGCGCCGGAGGTGATCAAGCGCACCGGCTCGCTCGTCTTCCTGCGCTGCGAGCTTCGGCACGCGGCGCGCGTCGTCGGCGTCGCCTCGGGCGTCTGGAAGATCCTGCGCCGGCGCCCGGAGGCGCCCCCCGTTCCCGGACCGACCGGCGACGCTATCTGAGAGCGCCATGACCACCTCCGACGATCCGACCCTGAGCCGCCTCGGCGCGGCCCTGGCCGACCTGCCCAGGCGCGGCCTGCCGCCGGTCGAGACCTGGAACCCGCCCGATTGCGGGGCGATCGACATGCGCATCGCCGCCGACGGCACGTGGTTCCATGCGGGCACGCCGATCCGCCGCCCGAAGATGGTCAAGCTCTTCGCCTCGATCCTGCGGCGCGAGCCCGACGGCACCACCGTCCTGGTCACGCCGGTGGAGAAGGTCTCGATCGTGGTGGAGGATGCGGCCTTCCTCGCCGTCGAGATGGCGGTCGACGGCGCGGGCGAGGCGCGCCGCATCAGCTTCCGCACCAACGTCGACGACCTCGTGCCCGTCGACGCCGAGCACGAGCTCCGCTTCGCGCAAGGCGAGGCCGGGGCGCTCAAGCCCTATCTCCACGTCCGCCGCGGCCTCTGGGCGCTGGTGACGCGGGCGCTCACCTACGACCTCGTCGCCCTGGCCGAGGAACGCGACCTCGACGGCGCCCCCTGGCTCGGGATCGCCGCCGGCGGCCGCTTCCACCGCATCGCCCCGGCCGATGCGGCGTGAGCATCGTGGGCAGCCCGACCCGCGACGCGGACCTCGCCGACTTCCTGGCGCGCGCCGAAGCGCGTCTCGCGCGCGACCCGCCCGGGCCGGACGACCCGACCTCGAACCCGCGCGGCGACCACAGCCTGGAGCCCGACGGCAGCGCCGTGATCCCGCCGCCGCCCCATCGCCGGGCGGCCGTGCTGGTGCCGGTCGTCGCGCGCGACGCCGGCCTCGCGATCGTGCTGACGCAGCGCGCCGCCCACCTGCGCGACCATTCCGGCCAGGTCGCGCTGCCCGGCGGCAAGATCGACCCGACCGATGCGAGCCCGCACGCGGCGGCCTTGCGCGAGGCCGAGGAGGAGATCGGCCTGTCGCCGGAGCGCGTGCGGATGCTGGGCTACCTCGATCCCTACCTGTCCGGCACCGGGTTCCTGGTGGCGCCGGTGATCGGGCTGATCGACCCGGAGGCGCGCCTCGCGCCGAACCCGGCCGAGGTCGACGCGATCTTCGAGGTGCCCTTGGCGGTGCTCGCCGACCGCGCGCGCTACGAGCTGCGGATGCGGGTGTGGCAGGGGCGCGAGCGGCGATTCTACGCCCTCCCCTACGGCGAGCGGCTGATCTGGGGTGTGACAGCGGGCATCCTGCACAACCTCGCCGAACGGCTCGATTTCGGGCGGCCGAAGGCCCAATCTTAAGCCGCGCGGGGATCGCCCGCGCCCAATGATCGGGTGCCATGCTGCGTCGCTTCGTGGAGGAGTTCGGGCTCTTCCTGCTGCCCTTCGGGCTGTTCTTCGCCTACCTGCTGCTCGTCGGCCGCAACCCGCTGCAGCGGGCGCACTGGGACGCGCAGGCCTTCCGCCTCGTCCTGGCCGGCTTGGCCGTGGTGATCGCCTCAATGGTCGCCTCGGGCCTGTTCTCCGAGCGCCATGCCGCCGGCTTCGTGCCGACCCACATGGAGAACGGCCGCCTGGTGCCGGGCGAGTTCCGCTGATGCGCAGCCTCGACCCCGAGGGCCCGGCACGGCTGCTCGCCAGGCCGGAGGTGCGGGCGGCGCTCGGCGCCCTGGACCAGGCCGGCGAGGAGACCCGCCTCGTCGGCGGCTGCGTCCGCGACGCGCTCCTCGGGATCGACGCCGCCGACATCGACCTGGCGACGACGCTGCTGCCCGACGCCGTGATCGCCCGCGCGCGGGCGACGGGCCTCAAGGCGGTTCCGACCGGGATCGAGCACGGCACCGTCACGCTGGTCGTCGCCGGCCGACCGGTCGAGGTCACGACCCTGCGCGAGGACGTCGAGACCGACGGGCGGCACGCGGTCGTCCGCTTCGGCCGCGACTTCGTGCGCGACGCCGAGCGGCGGGACTTCACGGTCAACGCGCTCTCGCTCGGGGCCGACGGCACGCTGCACGACACCACCGGCGGCCGCGCCGACCTCGCGGCCGCCCGCGTCCGCTTCATCGGGGACCCCGCGACCCGGATCCGCGAGGACGCCCTGCGCATCCTCCGGTTCTTCCGCTTCCATGCCCGCTTCGGCGAGGGCCGACCGGACGCGGACGCGCTCGCCGCCTGCATCGCCGCGCGGGCGGCCCTCGACGGCCTGTCGCGGGAGCGCGTGCGATCGGAATTCCTGAAGCTTCTGGCCGCGCCGCATGCGCTCGAGGCGGTCGATGTCCTCGCCGAGACCGGCCTCCTGGCCCGCATCACCGGGGGCGTCGCCGAGAGGGGGCGTCTGTCGCGCGCGATCGCGGTTGGCGCTCCGACGATCCACCGGCTCGCCGCCCTTTCCGTGACGACGCGGGCCGATGCCGAGCGCCTCGCCGAGAGCCTTCGCCTGTCCAAGGCCGAGCTCGTCGCCCTCGATGCTTATGCCCGCGCCCTAGCCGCCTTGAAGACCCGGGCCGTGATCGACATTCCGGCGCTGCGGGCGCTCGCGGCCGAGCACGGAACGGCGGCCCTGGGGGCGGCGCTGGCCGTCGTCGCCGGCGAGCCGCGGCCGGTGATCGGGGCCGACGCCGCGGCCGCCTGGCGGGACATGAAGGACGGACCGGCCCCGGTCCTGCCGGTGACCGGCGCGATCCTCGTCGCCCGCGGCATCCCGGCCGGGCCGCGGATCGGGCTCGCCCTGGCGGCGGCGCGGCGGCGCTGGCTCGACCAGGGCTGTCCCGTCGGCCCGGAAGCGGCCGAGGCGCTGATCGCGCACGTCCTCGACATGGAAAAGCCCGCCGAACCGCACCGGTGACGGCGGTTCGAGCGGGCTTCGGTAGCCTCGGCCGAGAGCGGCGAACGGCTCAGAGCTTGAGGAGGTTCTTGGTCTCCTGGAGCTGGACGATCTGGCCGTTCAGCTCCTCGCGCTTCTGCAGGTCCTCGGTGGCGTCGCGCTGCAGCTCGGCCGCCTCAATGTCGCGGTCGAGGGATTCCGGGGTCAGCTCCTCGATCGGCGCCGCGCGCTCGGCCAGCACCGTCACCCCGGTCGGGCCGATGTCGGCGAAGCCGCCGCGGACGTAGATGCGCTTGCCGCTGTTGGCGCGCTCGGTGACCACGATCACGCCGACGCGGAGCGAGGTCAGCACCGGAGCGTGGCCGGCGAGGACGGTCATCTCGCCCTCGGTGCCGGGAAGCTGCACCGACTCGACCTCGCCGGAATACAGCGACCGCTCGGGGCCGACGAAATCGAAGTGGAAGGTGGCCATGCGCTCGGAATCCCGACGTTTGTCATTCCCGGCACGCGGCCTGCTGAAGGCTGCGTGCCGACCTGAGAGGTTAGGCCCTGCGCCGGTCCGTGGCGAAGCCGAGGCCGAAGCCGACCAGAGCGCCGATGCCGGCGAACAGGCCGATATGCTGCATCTGACCGGTGGTCAGCTCGCCGCCCCGGGCACCGGCCGGGCGGTCGCCCTGCACCTCGACCGAGAGCGGCCCGATCTTGAGCTCGGCCGCCTCGGGCCGCGTGACGTAGCCGACGAGGCCGCCGGCCAGGAGGCCGACGACCAGAAGGACGATCTTGCCGTTCAAGACCTCAGGCGGCCTTCAGCTTCTTGGCCTTGGCCTGGGCGTCCTCGATGGTGCCGACCATGTAGAAGGCCGCCTCCGGCAGGTCGTCGTACTTGCCCTCGACGAGGCCCTTGAAGCCCTTGATGGTGTCTTCCAGCGGCACCTGGATGCCCGGCGAGCCGGTGAAGATCTCGGCCACCGAGAACGGCTGCGAGAAGAAGCGCTCGATCTTGCGGGCGCGGGCCACGGTCAGCTTGTCCTCTTCCGACAGCTCGTCCATCCCGAGGATGGCGATGATGTCCTGGAGCGACTTGTAGCGCTGCAGCGTCTGCTGGACCTTGCGGGCCACCTCGTAGTGCTCCTCGCCGAGGATCGCCGGCGAGAGCATGCGCGAGGTCGAGTCGAGCGGGTCCACCGCCGGGTAGATGCCCTTCTCGGCGATCGAGCGCGACAGCGTCGTGGTCGCGTCGAGGTGGGCGAAGGAGGCGGCGGGCGCCGGATCGGTCAGATCGTCGGCCGGCACGTAGATCGCCTGCACCGAGGTGATCGAGCCCTTGTTGGTGGTGGTGATGCGCTCCTGCAGGGCGCCCATGTCGGTGGCCAGCGTCGGCTGGTAGCCCACCGCGGACGGGATGCGGCCGAGCAGCGCCGACACTTCCGAGCCGGCCTGGGTGAAGCGGAAGATGTTGTCCACGAAGAACAGCACGTCCTGGCCCTGGTCGCGGAAGTCCTCGGCGATGGTGAGGCCGGTGAGCGCGACGCGCGAGCGGGCGCCGGGCGACTCGTTCATCTGGCCGTAGACCAGCGCGCACTTGGAGCCCTCGGCCGAGCCGTTATGCTCCTTCGGGTCCATGTTGACCTTGGACTCGATCATCTCGTGGTAGAGATCGTTGCCCTCGCGGGTGCGCTCGCCGACGCCGGCGAAGACCGAGTAGCCGGAGTGCACCTTGGCGATGTTGTTGATCAGCTCCATGATCAGCACGGTCTTGCCGACGCCGGCGCCGCCGAACAGGCCGATCTTGCCGCCCTTGGCGTAGGGAGCGAGCAGGTCGACCACCTTGATGCCGGTGACGAGGATCTGCGACTCGGTCGACTGATCGGTATAGTCCGGCGCCGGCTGGTGGATGGCGCGCAGGCTGTCGGACTGGATCGGGCCGGCCTCGTCGATCGGCTCGCCGATGACGTTCATGATGCGGCCGAGCGTGTTGTGGCCGACCGGCACCATGATCGGCGAACCCGTGTCCGTGCATTCCTGCCCGCGGGTCAGGCCCTCGGAAGTGTCCATCGCGATGCAGCGCACGGTGCTCTCGCCGAGCTGGGCGGCGACTTCGAGAACGAGGCGGGCGCCGTTGTTCTTGGTCTCGAGCGCGTTCAGGATCTCAGGCAGGTGGCCGTCGAACTGGACGTCGACGACGGGGCCGATGACCTGGGTGATCTTGCCGACCTTGTTGGAGCCGGCGCCGGGGAGAGCGGTGTTTGCCATGATTGCGTGCCCTTGAAAGGTATGCGGTCGGTGCGCCGGTGAGGGCGCTTAGAGGGCTTCGGCGCCCGAGATGATCTCGATGAGTTCCTTGGTGATCATCGCCTGACGCGTGCGGTTGTAGATCAGCGTCTGCTTCTTGATCATCTCGCCCGCGTTGCGGGTCGCGGAATCCATGGCGCTCATGCGGGCGCCCTGCTCGGAGGCCGCGTTCTCCAGGAGCGCCCGGTAGACCTGGACCGTGAGGTTCTTCGGCAGCAGCGTCTCGAGGATCGCTTCCTCGGACGGCTCGAACTCCAGAGCCGAGTCGGCTGGCGCGCCGGTGGTGCTAGCGACGCCCTCGGGCAGCTCCGCCGGGATCAGCCGCTGCGCCGTCGGGATCTGCGAGATCACCGAACGGAACTCGGAGAAGAACAGCGTCGCGACGTCGAACTCGCCGGCCTCGTACCGGGTCAGGATCTTGTCGGCGATCTCGGCGGCGAAGGGGTAGTCCACTGGGCGGTTGCCGCGGATGTCCTGGCTCTCGACGATCTGCTCGCGGAACTGGCGGCGCAGCTGGTCGAGGCCCTTCTTGCCGACCGTCATCATCTTGACGGTCTTGCCCTCGGCCGTGAGCTTGTCGGCATGGGCCCGCGCCAGGCGCGCGATCGACGAGTTGAAGGCGCCGCACAGGCCGCGGTCGCCGGTGCAGACGATCAGCAGGTGCGTCTGGTCCTTGCCGGTGCCGGCCAGCAGCTTCGGGGCGCCGACGCCGCCGACGAGGTTCCCGGCGAGGTTGCCGAGCACGGCCGCCATCTTCTCGGCGTAGGGCCGGCCGCTCTCGGCGGCCGTCTGGGCGCGCCGCAGCTTCGCGGCGGCGACCATCTGCATCGCCTTGGTGATCTTCTGCGTCGCCTTCACCGAAGTGATGCGGTTGCGCAGATCCTTCAAACTCGCCATCGGGTGGTCCGGTCTCTCAGGGCCTGTTCACGATCGGGCGCCCGTCGCCGGGCGCCCGATGCGGCGGGTTCTCAGTTCGCGAGCGACTTGGCCACGCCCTCGACCACGCTCTTCAGCTTGGCGGCGCTGTCGTCAGACAGGTCCTTCGAGTCGCGGATGGTGGAGAGCAGGTCGGCGTGCTTGGAGCGCAGCGCGGAGAGCAGCGCGTCCTCGAACGGGCGGACCTTCGCCACCGGCATCTTGTCGAGGTAGCCGTTGACGCCGGCGTAGATCACCGCGACCTGCTCTTCCATCTTCAGCGGCGAGAATTGCGGCTGCTTCAGGAGCTCGGTGAGGCGCGAGCCGCGGTTGAGCAGCTGCTGGGTCGAGGCGTCCAGATCCGAGCCGAACTGGGCGAAGGCCGCCATCTCGCGGTACTGCGCCAGCTCGCCCTTGATCTTGCCGGCGACCTTCTTCATCGCCTTGGTCTGGGCCGAGGAGCCGACGCGCGAGACCGACAGGCCGACGTTCACCGCCGGGCGGATGCCCTGGTAGAACAGGTCGGTCTCCAGGAAGATCTGGCCGTCGGTGATCGAGATCACGTTGGTCGGGATGTAGGCCGAGACGTCGTTAGCCTGGGTCTCGATGACCGGAAGGGCGGTCAGCGAGCCGTTGCCGGCGGCATCGCCCATCTTGGCGGCGCGCTCGAGCAGGCGCGAGTGCAGGTAGAACACGTCGCCGGGATAGGCCTCGCGGCCCGGCGGGCGGCGCAGCAGCAGCGACATCTGGCGGTAGGCCACGGCCTGCTTGGAGAGATCGTCGTACGAGATCACGGCGTGCATGCCGTTGTCGCGGAAGTACTCGCCCATGGCGCAGCCGGCGAACGGCGCGATGAACTGCATCGGCGCGGCGTCCGAGGCGGTGGCGGCGATGACGATCGAGTACTCCATCGCGCCCTGGTCCTCGAGGACCTTCACGAACTGGGCCACCGTCGAGCGCTTCTGGCCGATCGCGACGTAGATGCAGTAGAGCTTCGAGGTCTCGTCGCCGCCCGCGGCGTGGCCGGGCTTCTGGTTCAGGATCGTGTCGAGCACGATCGCGGTCTTGCCGGTCTGGCGATCGCCGATGATCAGCTCGCGCTGGCCGCGGCCGACCGGGATCAGGGCGTCGACGGCCTTGAGGCCGGTCGCCATCGGCTCGTGCACCGACTTGCGCGGGATGATGCCCGGCGCCTTTACGTCGACGCGGCGACGCTCGGTAGACTGGATCGGGCCCTTGCCGTCGATCGGGTTGCCGAGCCCGTCCACGACGCGGCCGAGCAGGGCCTTGCCGACCGGCACGTCCACGATCGCGCCGGTGCGCTTGACGGTCTGGCCTTCCTTGATGTCGCGATCGGAGCCGAAGATCACGATGCCGACGTTGTCCTGCTCGAGGTTGAGCGCCATGCCGCGCACGCCTGACTCGAACTCGACCATCTCGCCGGCCTGGACGTTGTCGAGGCCGTAGGCGCGGGCGATGCCGTCGCCGACGGACAGGACCTGGCCGACCTCGGAGACTTCGGCTTCCTCGCCGAAGTTCTTGATCTGGTCTTTCAGGATCGCGGAGATCTCGGCGGCGCGGATGTCCATCGTCGGGCCCTTCAGTTCGTTCGAATCAGGTGTTTACGTGTGATGGCGGGAGCCGGAGCGTCCTGTCGGACGGCCTAGCGCGCTTCCCGCATCGCGAGACGGATGCCGTTGAGCTTGGTCCGGAGCGAGGCGTCGACCATGCGCGAGCCCATCTTCACGATGAGGCCGCCGATCAGGCTGGGGTCGACGTGCAGGTCGAGGTCGATCTCGGACTTGGCGACGTCGCGCAAGCTCGCCTTGATCTCTTCCAGCACCGCGTCGGAGGGACGCTCCGCCACCCGGACCTCGGCGCGGACGATGCCCTTCGACTCGCGCACCAGGCTGCGGAACGCGGAGATCATGCCGGGCAGCGCGAACAGGCGGCGGTTGGCGGCCGAGAGGCGGATGAAGTTGGCGGCCAGGCCGGTGATGCCGGCCTTCTCGAGGATCGCGCCGATCGCGGCGGCCTGCTCCTCGCCGGAGAAGACCGGGCTGCGCACGAGGCGGCGGAGGTCGGCGCTCTCCTTGAGCAGGGCGTCGAAGCGCTCCAGGCCCTCGGCCGTCGCATCGACCTGACGCTCGTCACGGGCGAGATCGAACAGGGCGGAGGCGTATCGACCCGACACGCCGCCGACCAGGGAACCCTCGGAACCGTTCTGCGCCACCCGTCGCTCTCTCTTGTTCCTTGGCCCTTCGGTTCCGACCGGGCCGCGCCGTACTGAGGGCGCCGGGCCGGAGACCGTCGGGAAATGGGATTGTGCCGGGCGGTCGGGGACCATGAAGATCCCTCGGCCGGCGCGGCGACCGCCTAGCATGGCAACCGGAGCCGCGCAAGGCGATCGGCCGGCCGCGGCGCCCCGGCCGAGCTTGCGCGAAAGCCGCGATCCGCAGGCGTCGATCAGCAGGCGAGGCGATCGCACCGGCGCGTGGCGGCGATCATCTTCGCCATCGCCCGCGCGCCCGGATGGCCGAGGATGCCGGCATTGCCGAGCACGTAGGACGGGGTCGCGTAGAGGCCGAGATCGGCCGCGATCCGCATCTGGCTCTTGAGCGCTTCGCGGACCTCGTCGCTGTCGGCGATCGTCTCCAGATCCGGGCCGGCGATGCCGAGCGCGGTGCCGGCGGCGAGCGCGCCGGGGCCGTCGATCTTGCCGGGCTTGCCGAGCAGCTGGCCGTAGAAGGCCCAGGCGGCCTCGGAGCCGAGCTTGCGCTGGACGGCCAGCGCCACCTTGGCGGCCTGCGCCGATTGCGGCGACAGGATCGGGTTCTGCACCAGGCCGATCCGAAGCGCCGGGTCGGCGGCGTGCAGCGCGATCACGTCGGCGGCGGCCTTGCGGCAGTAGGGGCAGTTGAAGTCGAAGAACTCGTACAGCGTCGTCTCGGCCTCGCGCGGGCCGACATAGGTGACGCCGCGCAGGGACGCGATCTGCCCGGTGATCTCGCCGGGCAGCACCGAGTTGGCGACCGCCCTGCCCTCGTCGCTCGTCACCGCGACCCGCTGCCCGTAGGACTGGGCGCGGGCGGCCCCGGCGAGGGCGACGCCGGCTGCGGCCGAGGTCGCGAGGAGGTGGCGGCGGGTGAAGGGCATGGCGGCGTCCGGGCGGCGGTGTCGAGCCCGCGCATCAGCCCGGCGATTCAGGCGATGTCGGGGCCTTCGGCCGGATTGTTTCGCCGCGGGATCCGTTCGGCGCGAATTCTCGTCAGCGCATGTCGCCCGGCCGCTCGCCGGCGGCCCAGGCCAGCGCCTGCTCGAGCCGGTCGTTGCCCCAGAAGAGCTCGCCGTCGTCGGTCAGGAAGGTCGGGGCGCCGAAGATGCCGCGCGAGCGTGCCTCCTCGCCGACGACGCGGAGCTTGGTCTTGTTGGCCTCACTCGCCGCCGCCTTGAGCTGCTGCGTCCCGTCGAGGCCGAGGCCGTTGAGGATCTCGACCACCGCCGCGGGCTCCGCGATCGAGCGGCCGTGCGCGAAGCAGGATTCGAACACCGCCTTCGAGAACGGCACCAGCCAGTCCTGGTCCTGCCCGAGGATCGCGGCGCGGGTCGCGCTGAGGCTGTTCTGCGGGAACGGATCGGGGCGGCGCACGGGCGGCAGGCCGCAGCGCGCGGCTTCGCGCTCCAGGTCGCGCCACATGTTCCGGCCCTTAGCCGGGTAGAGGTTGAAGGGGGAGCTGGTCCAGCCCTGCGAGGCGAAGATCGGCCCGACCAGGAACGGGCGCCAGCGCACGGCGACGCCGGCCGCCGCGGCCAGTCCCTCGATCCGGGCGGCGGCGAGGTAGGAATAGGTCGAAGCGAACTCGTACCAGAACTCGAGGGTCGGCTGGCGCGCCATGGTGATCGCTTCTCCGGGTCTGGATGTCGGCACGCAAATCTCGCACCCGTCGGTGTCGGGAGCGAGGCGGCCTCGGGCGCGTGGACGAGGGTCCGCGACGCCCCGCACGCCTGATCGAACGTCCGTCCCGGCATGCCGGTTGCAGGCCGTTCCGGTTGCAGGCTTCGGGACGGCGCGATAAGCCGCCGCAACCCCCGGCCCGCCGCCCTTGGCCCCTCGCCTTCGGTCCGTCGCCCGAGGCCCTCGCCCCAAGTCCATCGCCCCAAGTCCCTCGCCCCTGCCCATCGCCGCGAACACCCGAAGGTCCGCATGTCCGAGCCCGACAAGAAGCCCGTGAACAAGGTGGTGCTGGCTTATTCCGGCGGCCTCGACACCTCGATCATCCTGAAATGGCTGCAGACGACCTACGGCTGCGAGGTGATCACCTTCACCGCCGATCTCGGGCAGGGCGAGGAGCTGGAGCCGGCCCGCCGCAAGGCGGAGCTGCTCGGGATCAAGCCGGAGAACATCTTCATCGAGGACCTGCGCGAGGAATTCGTGCGGGACTACGTGTTCCCGATGTTCCGCGCCAACGCGGTCTACGAGGGCGTCTACCTGCTCGGCACCTCGATCGCCCGGCCGCTGATCGCCAAGAAGCAGATCGAGATCGCCGAGCGCCTCGGCGCCGACGCGGTCTGCCACGGCGCCACCGGCAAGGGCAACGACCAGGTCCGGTTCGAGCTCGGCTACTACGCCCTGAAGCCCGACGTGACGGTCATCGCCCCCTGGCGCGAATGGGACCTGAAGAGCCGCGAGCAGTTGATCGCCTTCGCGGAAGCGCATCAGATCCCGATCGCCAAGGACAAGCGCGGCGAGAGCCCGTTCTCGGTGGACGCCAACCTCCTGCACGCCTCCTCCGAGGGCAAGGTGCTGGAGGACCCGGCCGACGAGGTGCCGGACTACGTCTTCTCGCGCACGCTCTCGCCCGAGGAGGCGCCCGACACGCCGACGATCATCACCGTTGGCTTCGAGAAGGGCGACGCGGTCTCCATCGACGGCGAGGCGCTGTCCCCGGCCTCGCTCCTGGCCAGGCTCAACCAGCTCGGCCACGACAACGGCATCGGCCGGCTCGACCTCGTCGAGAACCGCTTCGTCGGCATGAAGAGCCGCGGCATGTACGAGACGCCCGGCGGCACCATCCTGCTGCCGGCCCACCGCGCGATCGAGTCGATCACGCTGGACCGGGGCGCGGCGCACCTGAAGGACCAGATCATGCCGCAATACGCGGAGCTGATCTACAACGGCTTCTGGTTCTCGCCCGAGCGCGAGATGCTGCAGGCGCTGATCGACAAGAGCCAGGAGAAGGTCACCGGCGAGGTCCGGCTGAAGCTCTACAAGGGCGGCGTCCACGTCATCGGCCGGACGAGCCCGCACTCGCTCTACGACCAGGACCTCGTCACCTTCGAGGAAGGCGCCGTCGCCTACGACCACCGCGACGCGGCGGGCTTCATCAAGCTCAACGCGCTGCGGCTGCGGACCCTGGCGCAGCGCAAGAAGCGGGACGCCTGAGGGCCTGCACCCTCCCCCGCGAAGGGGGAGGGAAGCCGCCGGGCGACCGCGGCCTATGCGTAGTCGCCCGGCGCGATGTCGGCGTAGCGCAGGAAGATCTGCAGCGCCGGCTGGATCTCGTGGTGCAGGGCGGAATCCGGCACCGGCGTCGCGCCGTAGGGCGCCTCCGCGTCGACGCAGGGCACGTCCAGCGCATCGCTCCAGCGCACGGCGAGGTGCGGGATCAGCGCGAGGTGCTCGGCGGTGACGTCGAAGGTGATGTGCTCCGGCGTGGCGCCCTCCGCGTCGCGGAACACGTCGCCGGCCCGGCCCGGATCGAGCTTGGCCAGGGGGTTGTGGTACTGGTAGCGCCCGGGCTTGAGCACCGCGTGGCGGACGAAGGCGGCGAACGCCGCGCCAACCGCCCGGTGCTCCGCGTCGGCCCCCTCGTCGTCGCCGGTGACGTTGGCGATGTCGTCGTCCCGCGCGGTCGAGCCGTAGGGCGCGTCCGGGTGGATCATCGGCGCGCCCGCCCCGTCGGCGTTCCAGCCGACGACGAGGCGGCGGATCAGGGCGATCCGCTCCAGGGTGATCTCTGTGGTGCCGGTCTCGGCCATGGCGCTCGTTCTCGTTCGGATCACGCTCCCTAACCGCATCGGGCCGGCCTGCGAACCGGGGATCTGAAAAAACTCATCCCCTCAGGCAGCCCATCAGGCCCTCGACCTGCCCCATCCGGCCCTGGATGCGCTCGGCCTGCGCCCGCACCCCGCGCGAGGGCCGCCCGGCGCTGCGCCGGATCGGGTTCGGCAGGGTCGCGGCGAGCAGGGCCGCCTCGCCGCGGGTGAGGTCGCGGGCGTTCTTGCCGAACCAGTGCCGGGCGGCGGCCTGCGCGCCGTAGACGCCGTCGCCCCACTCGGCGACGTTGAGGTAGATCTCCATCATCCGCCGCTTGCCCCAGAGCGCGTCGAGGAGAAACGCGAGCGGGATCTCCAGCGCCTTGCGGAGGTAGGACCGGCCGGGCCAGAGGAAGACGTTCTTCACCGTCTGCATCGCGATCGTCGAGGCGCCGCGGCTCGGGCCGTCCTCGTCGTCGACCACGTCGCGCAGGGCCCCGACGTCGACCCCGTTGTCGAGGCAGAAGCGCTGGTCCTCGGAGGCGACGACCGCCTGGACCAGCGCCGGCGCGATCGCCGACAGCGGCACCGCCTCGCGAGCCACCGGCTGCAGCGTCAACCATCGCCCGAGCATCAGGGTTGAGGGCGGCGTCACCGCGCTATAGAGCAGCGCCAGCGCGAGCATGAGGACGATCCCGACCGCCGGGACGAGCAGGATGCGCCCGACGAGCTTCCGGACCCGCCGCGACGGTGGCGGCAGCTGCGGGCGCCCCAGCGACCTCAGGTCCCGCGCCTCGGTACTCTGCGCGTCGCGACCCGGCGCCGCTTTGCTATCGTCCGCCCGCACCGTGTCGCGTCCCACTCCCGCCAAGGCCCGTTCCCGATGACCTCAACGCAGGCTCACCCCGCTCCGGTCAAGTCGCAAGCCGCCGGCGACGGGTTTTCCCACAAGCTCGCCCGCGTGGCCGACACGGTGGAGACTTTCCTCGTCGAGCGCCTCGGCCCCGAGGTCGGCCCCGGCGAGATCGCGCGCCCGCCCCGCCTGATGGAGGCGATGCGCCATGCGGTGCTCGGCGGCGGCAAGCGCCTGCGCCCGTTTCTCGCGGTCGAGACCGCGCGCATGCTCGGCGGCTCCGAGGCCGGCGCGCTCGCGGCCGGCGCCGGCGTCGAGCTGGTGCACTGCTACTCGCTCGTCCACGACGACATGCCGGCGATGGACGACGACGACATGCGCCGCGGCAAGCCGACCGTGCACAAGGCCTACGACGAGGCCACCGCGATCCTCGTCGGCGACGCGCTGCAGACCCTGGCCTTCGAGATCGTGGCCGACCCGACCTGGCAGCCCGACCCGTCGATCCGTGCCGACCTCGTGCTCGGCCTCGCCCGCGCCTCGGGCTTGGGCGGCATGGTCGGCGGCCAGCTGCTCGACCTGACGGCGGAAGGCCGCTTCGGCCCGGTCTCCCTCGACGTGGACGACACGCTGCGGATGCAGGCGATGAAGACCGGCGCCATCCTCGCCTTCTCGGTCGAGGCCGGCGCGATGGTCGGCGGCGCCACCCGGGACGAGCGCGCCGCGCTGCTGCGCTACGGCCTCGCACTGGGCCAGGCCTTCCAGATCGCCGACGACATCCTCGACCGCGAGGCCTCGCCGGAGGCGATGGGCAAGGCCACCGGCAAGGACAAGGACGCCGGCAAGGCGACCCTCGTCGACCGCCTCGGCCTCGACGGCGCCCGGGCCGAGTGCGACCGGCTGGTCGGCGTCTGCGAGGAGGCGGTGGCCCGCTGGGGCGACCGGGCGCGGACCCTGTGCGAGGCGGCCCGGTTCACGGTGGCGCGGAAGGTGTGACGTTTCCAAAGCGGTCGAATCAGGGCGCGCGTTTCGTGCCGGTTCGATCGGATCGTCCCACCCACGCCCTCATCCTGAGGTGCCCGCGTGAGCGGGCCTCGAAGGAGTTCTCCAGCACCCTCGCGATCTCTGGAGCGTTCCTTCGAGGCCTCCGCTTCGCTCCATCGCCTCAGGATGCGGAAGTGGGGTGGGACAGTCGAAGATCGGTAAGGCCGGTCGAAGTGAGTCGTTACGGCTCTCAATGACCCATCGATAAGAGGCGAACTCCATGACCACCTACAAGCTCCTGCTCCTGCCCGGCGACGGGATCGGCCCCGAGGTGATGGCCGGCGTCGAGACGGTGCTGACGGCGCTGGCCGAGACCGGGCTCGCCACCTTCGAGACCGAGACCGACCTCGTCGGCGGCTCGGCCATCGACGCCCACGGCAAGCCGCTCTCGGATGCGACGCTGGCCAAGGCCGACGCGGCGGACGCGATCCTGCTCGGGGCCGTCGGCGGGCCGAAGTGGAACGGCGTGGCCTACGAGATCCGCCCCGAGGCCGGCCTGCTGCGGCTGCGCAAGGACCTCGGCCTGTTCGCGAACCTGCGCCCGGCGATCTGCTACCCGGCGCTGGCCGACGCCTCGGCGCTCAAGCGCGAGCTGGTCGAGGGCCTCGACATCATGATCGTGCGCGAGCTCACCGGCGGCGTGTACTTCGGCGAGCCGAAGGAGATCACCACCCTGCCCGACGGCTCGAAGCGGGCCGTGGACACGCAGGTCTACACCACCGCCGAGATCGAGCGGATCGCGCACGTCGCCTTCGATCTCGCGGGCAAGCGCTCCGGCCGGGTCGCCTCCGCCGAGAAGCACAACGTGATGAAGTCCGGCGTGCTGTGGAAGGAGGTCGTCACCGAGGTGCACGCCCGCCACTACGCGGGAATCGCGTTGGAGCACGTGCTCGCCGACAACTGCGCGATGCAGCTGGTGCGGCGCCCGAAGCAGTTCGACGTGCTGGTGACGGACAACCTGTTCGGCGACGTGCTCTCCGACGTCGCCGCCATGCTCACCGGCTCGCTCGGGATGCTGCCCTCGGCCTCCCTCGGCGCGGTCGACGCGCGCGGGACCCGGAAGGCGCTCTATGAGCCGGTGCACGGCTCGGCGCCCGACATTGCCGGCCAGGACAAGGCCAACCCGATCGCGATGATCGGCTCGCTCGCCATGTGTCTGCGCTACTCGTTCGGCCTCGGCGAGGCGGCCGACCTCGTCGACGGCGCAATCACCGCGGCGCTGGCCGGCGGCGCGCGCACGGCCGACATCGCGAGCGACGGCGCCCCGGTGCTCGGCACCCGCGCGATGGCCGAGCTGATCGCGTCCGAGCTGCGCGTCCGCGCGGCCTGAGCGGCGGGACGCCACGCATGAAAAAGGGCGCGCAGCCCGTGCTGCGCGCCCCGATCGACGAGGTCCGTGTCGGCTTAGTACGGGTTGCCGTAGCGCGCGACGTAGGAGGTCGGATCGATCGCGTCGATCGCCGAGAAGTCGACGTTGCGGATCGCGCTCGACCGGGCGCCGATGAACGGGCCGTTGGTGATCGGGTCGGGCAGGATGCCGCCGCCGTAGCCGTCGTTGCGGCCGTAGACCGGGTTGAGCTGGTTCGACTGCGCGATCAGGACCGGGTTGGTGGCCGGGTTGCTCACCGAGCCGTTGCCCGGCTCGACGACGTTGCCGGCATCCAGCCAGCTGCGCGGGCGGATGCGGATCGGCAGCGGACGGCTGACGCGGTAGCCCGGGGCGTAACCGTCCTGGGCCTGGACCGGCGCGGTGAAGCCGAGGCCGGTGACGGCGAGGGCGCCCAGCAGGGCGATCTTGATCGAGCGCATGACGCACCTTGTTTGAATGCGGGGTCGGGTATGGCGCCGAGAGATTAAGAATCCGGTGCCTGTTGCGGGGTAGACGCCCGAGCGCGGCCGCGGTTCCGGAAAAACGGCTCAGCTTGCGTGTTTTGCCGCATTGTCGCCCCAATCGCGCAAAGGGGCTCGCCGCCCCGATCACGCGAAGGGCTCGCTCAAGGATGCTGCGGTTTCCGCGCGGGCGGCGTGCGGCGCGGCACGATCGAGCCGGTGCGGCCTTCCGGCTCCCCGGACGACAGCGCCCGGATCGGGTCGCAGTTAGCGTCGCGGCGGCCCTCCGCGTCGGCGAAGACCGCGCTCGTGGCCGGGTCGGCGCGCGCGTCGAGGGTGAGCGCGTCGAGGGTGCAGGCGAGCGTGCGCGGCTCGGGCGGCTGCCCGAGGGGCGCACAGAGCCAGCCGTCGATCCGCGCCGGCTGGGCCTCCAGGGTGACGAAGCCGGTGCAGATCCGGCGCCCCGCGCCCGACAGCGTCGCCTCCAGCGTCTCGACCGCACCGAATTTCGTGGCGATCCGCCCGCGCTGGCCGGTCCGGATCACCGAGAGGTTCGGGCCCTCCGCCACCCGCCGGGCCAGGGTCACGAACAGGCCGGGCTGCGGCTCGGGGGCGTCCCGCGTCAGGGTGAGGCGCAGATGCGTCTCCTCGATCGCCGCGAAGTCGCCGCGGCCCAGCGTCTGCTCCTGTGGGCCGTGCCGCGGTTCGATCCGGGCGGCCTCGCCCGCCAGGTCGAGGCGCAGGCGCCCGGCCGTCTCGGCCGGGACGGCGGGCCGTAGCGCGAGCGTCATGGCCGGCACGAAGGCGATCCCGAGATCGGTGGTCGTGACGGGGGCCGGCGCCGGCTCGGGCGGACGCGTCCGGACCGTCTCGCGGGACAGCACGCTCAGCGCGCCGATCGTCAGCACGGCGCCGACCGCGCGGCCGGCGAAGGCGACGAGCCGCCACCGCCGCGGCGCGGCCGCCGCGGGCGCGAGGCCGGGGAACGTCTCGTCTGTGGCCATCGGATGCGGTCGCGCCTCGGGAAAGCACCTGCATCCTCCGCCCGGATCCCCTCCCCGGTGGTTTCGATCCGCCGCCCGAGGCCGGCTTTCTCGGCACGCGGTGAATCGAACCTTGCCGCGGGGATGCATGACGAAGCGCGGGAGGCATGACGCCGCCTCCCTTGACAGGCGAGCGACCCCGGCGCCTTGCTCCCGCCTTCCGCAGGTCCCACCTTGCGACGTCGCGGGGCCGGCGGGTCATGGCCCGACGCGGGCGGCGGATGCCGGGATCGCGCGCGGCAAGCGGAGTCTGATCGAGATGGGTTACAAGGTCGCCATCGTCGGCGCCACGGGGAACGTGGGCCGCGAGATGCTGGACATCCTCGCCGAGCGGGCCTTCCCCGCCGACGAGGTCGTGGCTCTGGCTTCGCGCCGCAGCCAGGGCCAGGAAGTCTCCTTCGGCGACAAGATCCTCAAGGTCAAAGCCCTCGACACCTACGACTTCTCCGACACCGACATCTGCCTGATGTCGGCCGGCGGCGAGACCTCCAAGGAGTGGTCGCCCCGCATCGGCGCGCAGGGCTGCGTGGTGATTGATAACTCGTCGGCGTTCCGCTACGAGTCGGACGTGCCGCTGATCGTGCCCGAGGTGAACGCCGACGCGGTGGTCGGCTTCTCCAAGCGCAACATCATCGCCAACCCGAACTGCTCGACGGCGCAGCTCGTGGTCGCCCTGAAGCCGCTGCACGAGGCGGCGACGATCAAGCGCGTGGTGATCTCGACCTACCAGTCGGTCTCCGGCGCCGGCAAGGACGCGATGGACGAGCTGTTCAACCAGACCCGCGCCGTGTTCACGGCCGGCGAGGTGAAGCAGGAGAAGTTCACCAAGCGCATCGCCTTCAACGTCATCCCGCACATCGACGTGTTCATGGAGGACGGCTACACCAAGGAAGAGTGGAAGCTGGTCGCCGAGACCAAGAAGATGCTCGACCCCAAGATCAAGCTCACGGCCACCGCCGTGCGCGTGCCGGTGTTCATCGGCCACGCGGAGGCCGTCAACGTCGAGTTCGAGCGCCCGATCTCCGCCGAGGAGGCGACCGCGATCCTGCGCTCGGCGCCCGGCATCCTGGTGATCGATAAGCGCGAGAACGGCGGCTACATGACCCCGCACGAGGCGGCGGGCGAGGACGCGACCTACATCTCCCGCATCCGCGAGGACGCGACGGTGGAGAACGGCCTGAACTTCTGGTGCGTCTCGGACAACCTGCGCAAGGGCGCCGCCCTGAACACGGTCCAGATCGCCGAGCTCCTGATCAACCGCAAGCTGATCGGGCGGGACAGGAAGGCGGCCTGAACGTCGTCCGACGATCGGGATCCATGATTGATCGAGGCGCCGTCCCGCTGGTCGGGCGGCGCCTTTTCATTTTGCAGATCAGGCTGCCGAGCGATGAATCTCGATCTTGGACCGCACCTGCTCCTCGTCGCTCTCGCATCGACCAGCCCGGCGATCGCGAACGACGATCTGATGAAGCATCTGGCGAACCCGGCCGAGCAGGTGCTGCAGACGGTCGACTACGCCAACACGCGCTATTCGAAGCTCGACCAGATCAACGCGGGCAACGTCAAGAACCTCCAGGTGGC
>NZ_JAKSYQ010000077.1:0-302 GCF_022829665.1 Methylobacterium sp. E-041
TGTCGAAGCTATGAAGGTTGTTCACCCGGGGCGGGGGTGAGAGGCTGGGGTTGCGAAGCCAACCAACCCTGACCGAGCGCCCCGGATGAACACCCATCAGCATGCCCGCATGACGGTCCATGGTCGAGCTCTTCTGGTGAACCGGATCCTGGTCGAAGGCTGGCCGTAATCGGCTACTCCGAGATGCTCGAGGAAGAGGCGGAGGAGCTCGGTCAGGAGAGCCTCCTCAAGGATCTCGGAAAAATCAAATCGAACGCCCAGCACCTCCTCGGCCTGATCAACGACGTGCTCGACCTGTCGAA
>NZ_JAKSYQ010000083.1:0-4233 GCF_022829665.1 Methylobacterium sp. E-041
CTGGATCAGCCGCAACCGCCGCCTTTGGAAAGACCCGGAGGCGACCCTCGCCTCGGCCCAAGCCTTCCTCTACGCCGCCGCCGTCATGATCCTCGTCCGAAGGCTCGGCCGAGCGTCATGACTTATCGGACGGACTCTTAGAGCCGCTAGTCACAATCGCTTATAAAATCATCGACTTGGGCGCGAAGCTTGAAGCTAAATGGGAGGCGGCCTTGGATGCCGCCCGGCAGGAGAATAGGCGTTGAAAGCCATCCTCGCCGATCTCGCCATCGCGAACATCCGGTGGGCTCGCGCCGACCTCGCCCGAGCCGAACGGCTCGCCAACGAGTCCGACGCTGCTCTCGCACTGGCAGAGGAGCGCCGGCGGCTAGCCGAGGACTTAGCTCGCCGCGCAGGCCTCGGCAGCATGCTTTAAACAGCGCCGAGTGAGTAATGACGTCCGCGCCCAGCGTGAAGCAGGAAGGGGCCCATTTCAAGAATGGGCGCGGACGGTCTGACCGAAGTCTGACAGGCGACACTTACCGGTCAGTTGTTTCAATGAAATTACCGCTCGGTCACATCGATAGCGGCCCCGAGGGTGACCGAGTGGCCGCCCTCGTCCGCTATCGTTCGCCTAAGTTTGTCGAACGGCCGTGGGCGAAAATGTGGGTAGAGGTTGATATGAAATAAGTAAAGTACTGCATCTAATGAAGATTTTTGACTGTCCTCGCAGACGCCCCTTCCGCCTCTCTTCCCGCCTTCCTCGGCGCGGCGCGGACCGCCGCCGCGAGACCGCGCGCCGGCTCGGCCTCCCGGGCAGGGTCGAACGTTTGGCTACGCCGGGAGGACGACCACCTTGGTCTTCACCGGCGTTTGGGCGTAGAGGTGAATCATGTCCTGGCTGAGCAGGCCGACGCAGCCGCTTGTGATGCCGGTGCCGATCGTGTCGGGGTCGCTCGAGGCGTAGATCGTGTAGAGCGTGTAGGCGCCGTTCTGGTAGAGATGCAGGGTGCGGGCGCCCAGCGGGTTGTCGAGGCCGCCCGGCATGCCGCGGGCGTATTGGGCCGCCTCCGGCTGGCGCCGGATCATCTCCTTGGGCGGCGTCCAGGTCGCCCACTCGGACTTGCGGCCGACATAGGCGTCGCCGTGCCAGAGGAACCCGTCGCGCCCGACATTGGCGCCGTAGCGGGTCGCGGCTCCGTCGCCTTCAATGCGGTAGACGTAGTAGTTGGTGGGATCGACGACGATCGTGCCGGGCGCTTCCTTGGTCTCGTAGCGCACCGTCCGGCGATAGTATTTCGGGTCGACCTTGCTGATGTCGACCGCCGGGATCGGGAACTTCTCGTCCGGCATCGGCCCGTAGGTCTTGGCCGCCTCGGCCAGCAGGATGCCGTCGGTGGTCGCGCAGCTGCCGAGGCCGAGGGCGCCGAGGCCGACCGCCGAGCCGGCTAGGAACGACCGGCGGCTCAGAAGCGCCGTCCGAAGCCGAGCGGTCCGGTCCATCGCGCCGGCACCGGCACGCCCACCATCCATGACCATGATCCCGAGCGTCCCATGTCCTGCGGCCCGATCGAAGCACGCTCCGACCGACGCTACGCCAATGTACTGCCAAGCCGAGATCGGTGACAGCCGACGGGACTTGCAAGCTCGGCTTTTGCGTCGGGAGTGTGGCAAAAGTCGCTCGGCGGCTCTGATCGTCCGCCGACGGCGACTTCGGGACGTCGGTCGAATGCACTTGCCGCGAAGTCGCGCGTGCGTTCGGAACTGTCCGACACCGGGCGATCGCGGTGATGATCGCTGCGCGTCGCCGCGTTCGCCTACAGTGGCCGGCGCGAGAGGATCGATGCCGTATGTGATCGCTGCCGAAGTCCCTCGGGCGAGCCCGGAGCCGGATCCGATCGGATCGCCGCGCGATCCGCGCATCGACAGCTCCGGGATCAGCCGTGCGACCGGCTCGCGATGCGGTCGAGGAGGACGTGCGGCACGGTCAGGGCGGACAGCATCTGGAGCGTCAGGGTCAGGAGGTTGGCCGGCGCATCCGCGGCGCCGGCGGCGTAGAGCGGCCACAGCCCCGCGCCGAGCAGCAGCGTCAACGCGAAGACCGGCAGCGCGGCGCGGACGGCGCGCGGCATCGTGTCGACGCCGGGCGCCTTCGCCGGGTCCTGCACCAGCGCCCGCATGTGCCGGGGGCCATGGACGACGACGAAGTACAGGGTGAACGCGGTGAGCGGCGGCAGCAGCCAGAAGGCGGCGGCCAGGACGAACATCTCGGCCAGCACCGCCGGCCGCACGCGACGGCCGAGGAGCCAGGCCGCCGCGAGGGCGAGCCAGAGCCAGGCGGCGGCCATCCACCAGGCGGGAAGCGACGGCATCAGCACCCGTGCGACCGCCGAGAAGATCTCCGCCGTCTCGGGCGGATGCAGGAGCGCCGGCAGGGCGATCGGGAGGCCACCGCGCACGAGCGCCTCGAACGGTCGGCCGGGGCCCGAATCCTCCTCGCCGAAATGCAGGACCGACAACCCGAGGAAGCCCGCAAGCGTCGCCAGGGGGGCGATCTGCCAAGCCAGGAGGACGAGGGCCGATAGGCCGAGATAGGGAACGGCGAAGACCCCGAACCACGCTCGGCCGTAGCGCGGGCGCAGCAGCGGGGCCGCCACCGCGCCGTCGAGCGCACCGTGCGGAACGCCGAGGACGATGACGACCGTCAGGGCGACGAGCCAGGAGGCTTCGCGCGGGAGGAACGCGGAGGCGACCAGCCCGAGCGCGACGAGCGCGGCGGCGAGCTGCGGCAGGCCGGTCACCCCCGCATGGATGCGGTGGCGGCTCGCGCCGTCGGGCCCCGCGAGGCGGGAGAGGGACGATCGAGCCGCCAGGGGCATCAGGCCGCCCGGCGCAGCGGCGTCGTGGCCGTCCGCCCCTCCGCCAAGTCGCGGTCGACGGCGCGGGTCGTCTCCAGCGTCGCCATGATGCCGTACACGACCTTGGCGGCGAGATCGAGGATCGCGATCACCGCCAGCGCGAGGCTCGGCGACAGGATGCCGAGGCCGTCCTGGCCGACGAGCAGTACCACCGGGTAGGCGCACCACACCCCGGTGAGGAACACGGCATTGCGCAGGAAGGCCTTGCGCACGTCGGCCCGCTCGCCGGCGTTCTCCTCGCGCAGCTGCACGAAGATCCCGTAGAACACGGCCAGGAACGCGCCGCAGGAGATGGCGAACCACGTCCACTTCACGGCGGCGACGTCGGACAGGCCGAAGGCCAGGGCCGTCACGATCATGAGCAGGTCGGAGCCGATCAGCCCCCAGACGACGGCCGGCCGGCGCATGCCGGAATGCATCGCGGTGCGCGAGAGCCCGACGAGCAGGAGCGGCGTGGTGAAGGTCCAGTCGATGTAGCGTGCGAAGTAGAACTGCCGCGCAGCCTCCGCCGCATCGGGACCGGCCGGAAGGGTGATGCTGCCCTGGCCCGTCGCCATGGCGAAGTAGGAGCAGGCCGCGATGATCGGCACGATTCCGTGGATGATCCCGTCGGCTTCTTCGGCGGGCGTGCGCCGCTTCGCGATGAACAGGATCACGGCGGCGCCTGCCGCCATTCCTGCAAAGCCCAGCCACAGCCAGAATTGAGGCGTCATAAATCTCTCGTCGGTATGGGGATGAAAGGGGCGCTCGGGACCGTGGCGCCCCTGCCCAATCACCCTCGCCCCTGATTGTTGCCAAGCCGCCGCGTCACAGGCGCGTGAGCCCCTGCGGCGCGTCGCCGCCTCGGCGAACGCGGGGTTCCGCCCTGTCCTGCGAGCTCTCGGCTTCGGCCGGCGTGCCGGGGCAGCATCGCAGGCTCCGCCTGAGAATGCCGACGCTGCGACGCGCCGTCAGGGCGCGGCAGACGGAGCGACCGCCTGTGGCCGCCCGCGCTGCCAGACCTCGACGATCCGGGTGCTAGATGTTTGATCCCAGGGTTGGTGGTGCGGTTTTTACGTTGGGGGGGGGGGAGGCGCCATGGGCCAAGTTCTTTACCGCAGCGCCCCCACCAAGGAGGCGAACCGTCGAGCGAACCACCATAGGCCAGCGAGCCAGGGGGCCGCCCCGCTGCGCTCCGGGGTCAACCAGAAGAACGACGCCCAGTGGCGGCAGCGGGACCCCGTCGCCCACCGGCGCACCGGGCCGCAGGATGCCCGCACTACCGTGGTGTGCCCCCTGGGGGAGGCGGGGGGGAGGCCGGCAGGAGTGGGGTGGGGGAAGGGTGTGTAGATCACGG
>NZ_JAKSYQ010000086.1:0-979 GCF_022829665.1 Methylobacterium sp. E-041
ATGCAGAGGCTGGTTTGGTCGAGAGACACATCGAGGCCAACATAGTGGAGCATGGCAGCAGCCCTTCCGGATCAGTGGATCGGTCCTGCAAGCATGCGCGACTCAGGACCGATTACGCCATCTCCCACGGGGATCCTGGCGCGATGTACTGGATCTGTGAGCCAGCTTTGGCGACCCATTTGCGCAACGCCTTGGAGATCATCTCTGGGCCATTGTCGCAGCGAATGTGCTCCGGGATGCCGTGCAGGCACATCGCGTCGGCCAGCGCCTCGATCACGCCGACGCTGTTGATGCGCCGCGCCACCTTCAGCGCGAGGCAGGCACGGCTGTGCTCGTCAATCAGCGTTAGGATGCGCAGAGAGCGCCCATCGTGCGTCTGGGCTTGCACGAAGTCGAAGCTCCAGACGTGATTGCGATGAAGCGGTCGTAGCCGCACGCAGGAGCCGTCGTTCAGCCACAAGCGGCTGCGGGGTCTATGTCGGCTGGGGACCTTCAGCCCCTCGCGACGCCAGATGCGCTGAACCCGGTCTTTGCCTACCTGCCAGCCGGCTGCCTGCAACAGCGCGGTGACGCGGCGGTAGCTGTAGCGTCCGTACTCGGACGCCAGGGCGATCATGGCCTGGGTCAGTGCATCCTCGTCGGCCAGCACGGTAGGCACATAGCGTTGCGTGCCGCGGTGCTGACCGACGATCCGGCAGGCGTGACGTTCCGAGAGGCCGTACTTCTCACGGATGCCGTTCACCGCCTGCCTGCGTCGCTCGGGGGCTACAAGTTTCCCGAGGCGACGTCCGCCAGCACCTGCTTCTCTAGAGAAAGGTCGGCGACGAGCCGGCGCAGACGAGCGTTCTCGCGCTCCAGATCCTTCATCTTCCTGGCTTGATCGACCTGAAGGCCGCCGTACTCCTTGCGCCAGCGGTAGTAACTCTGCTCGGAGATCTCCGCCTCCCTGCATGCAAGGGCCAAACTCTTGCCCTGGGCC
>NZ_JAKSYQ010000093.1:0-10043 GCF_022829665.1 Methylobacterium sp. E-041
CGGCCGGCAGTCGATCTCGGCCCGGTACTTGGCTCCGTTGCCGCGGTAGTTGGTGACGTAGCCGTGAAACCGCTCGCCTGAGGATAGAGTGCGGTGGAAGGCGTCAAGCGTCTCCCGGCGCGTCTCCTTGCCTTGCATGAAGCGCGGACTCTGCCCGACGATCTCAACTGGGTCACGGCCGACTAGCTGCCCGAACGCGGGATTAGCGTAGAGGATGATCGGGCCCGGACGTTCGATCGCCGCATCCGTGACCACGATGCCGACCGAGATGTCGTGCGCAAACGCCTTGATCCACTCGACGATTGTCATTCAGCTCCAGCGCATGTGCCGCTCGCGTACGGTGCCGATCTTCAAGACAGCTACGGCGTCGACGTTCCATAGGATGCCCTATGCGAATGGCCGTGCGTCGGGAAAACCGTTGGATTGCCGACATACGAAGCCACAGGACTAAAATCCGAGATAAATTGAGTTTTGCTGGCTCGCTCTCAGGGAACTAAGCTGGAACCCTGCACGGTCATTCCTGTGACGACGATAGGACACTTTGCATCAAAACGCGTTGCGCCGAGACCGGTCGCGTATGATCTTCGAAGTTATTAATTTGTGGCGGCGTTCGTTCTGCTGGCTTGGACAATGTTAGGTTCCGATCGCTTCCTGATCAGCCCCCATTGAAGTGGTCCGCCCTTTGGTATGGCTTTTGAGCCTGGAGGACGGACGAGATGGCAAAGCCCCCGAAGCCCGAGGAGATCGTCGCCAAGTTGCGGCAGGCGGATGTGCTGATCTCACAGGGCCAGAGCGTGGCCGATGCAATCCGCGCGCTCGGCGTGAGCTCAGTGACATACTACCGGTGGCGGCGTGAGTTTGGCGGCCTGAAGTCGGATCAGGTTCGTCGGATGAAGGACCTGGAGACCGAGAACCAGCGGCTTCGAAAGGCGATTGCGGATCTCACCCTCGACAAGCTGATCCTGCAGGAGGCGTCCCGGGGAAACTTTTGAGCCCCGCGCGCCGGCGCGCCTGTGTCGAGCACATTATGCGGACGATGACCGTCTCCGAGCGCCGCGCCTGTCGGGCGCTCGGACAGCATCGCTCGACGCAGCGCAAGGTACCGCGGGGCCGGGACGACGAAGAGGCGCTGACGGCCGATCTTGTGGCGTTGGCCGAGAAGTACGGGCGCTACGGCTACCGCAAGATCAGCGCGTTGCTGAAGGCGGCCGGGTGGTCGGTCAACGACAAGCGCGTCGAGCGGATCTGGCGGCGTGAGGGGCTGAAGGTGCCGGCCAAGCAGCCCAAGCGGGGGCGGATCTGGGACAACGACGGCTCCTGTGTTCGTCTTCGCCCGGAACACCGCAATCACGTATGGTCGTACGACTTCGTCGAGGCCCGCACGCACGATGGGCGCAAGATCCGGATGCTCAACGTGGTCGATGAACCGAAGGACCGCGCAGCGAGTTCACGCACGAATGCCTGGCGATCCGGGTCGCACGCAAGCTCAAGGGGATCGACGTTATCGACGTGCTCTCGGACCTGTTCATCCTGCGTGGCGTACCGGGCCATATTCGTTCGGATAATGGGCCTGAGTTCGTCGCGAAGGCTGTGCAAGCCTGGATCACCGCGGTCGGCAGCAAAACCGCTTACATCACGCCAGGCTCACCCTGGGAGAATGGGTACGTCGAGAGCTTCAACGCGCGTCTGCGCGACGAACTCCTGAATGGTGAGATCTTCTACACACTCAAGGAGGCGCAGATCGTGATCGAAAGCTGGAGGCGTCACTACAACACTGTGCGCCCACATGCCTCGCTGGGATACCGGCCCCCGGCACCGGAGGTGTTCGTGCCAGCGTTCTCCGCTTGGCCGGCTGCGCTCGCCCGACCAGCTCCGCCGGCCAAGCTACCCGTGGCAGAACGGCCTACCGCGCACTAACTCCACCCTTGGACTACCGCCTGGGGGCCGATCAGCTCAGGCTTGCGCCCGTCCGGAAGTATCATATCGAGATGGTCGTGGACGATATTGGCGCTGAAGGGCTTGTCGAGGAAGACAGCGCCTTCCGGAAGTTCGTTCGGGTTAGGTTTTAAGCCGCCTGACGCAACCACGATCGAGATATCGGGCCATCGGTTAGCTGTGGTTCGTGCCAACTCGAAACCGTCTGGCCCGCCAGGCATCTCCACATCGGTGAACAACAAGACGATCTTCGCGGCGTGCTGCTCCAGTAGCTCGATTGCCTTCGACGCCATTCTCCGCGGAGAGGGCTCGAAAGTCCGCATCCTCAAGGATCGTCTCCGCATCCATTCGGATCAGGTAGTCGTCGTCGGCGACCAGGGCATACGGTGAGTTCGGTGGGTTCTGCATCCCCGTAAAGGCGGCCCAGGATCAAAGGTTCATCATAATATGGTCGCAGCATGCGTCTGCTGACCGACAGCGCGTTCAGTCCACAGGCGGGAAGTGTTTTATGAACCGCACGCCATCGCATAGCTCGACGGCATGTCCATCAACGAGCCGGCGGGCACGCTCTACAGCTTCATCGTCCTCATCGCCTTCGATCCGTTCCATCCGCAGCACCTGGCCTCCGCGGTCGAGGATCAAAACGCGATAACGCGGCGGGACTGGCGCCTTATCGAGATCGGCAAATCCGATTGGTGGGCCTGAGGTCATAGCCGGAGATCCACAACAGGCCAGAGCACACGGCCCTCAGTCAGCGACGCCCAAAAATCCGGCCGCGGATAAACGCATCTAAGCCGATCCCCGCTCGCAATTCATCATCTGATTGCATCCTGCGTAAACATGCACGGCTAGCGCGTCATTCCTGCGCATCATCACCCGCCAACGAAAAAGGCTCGCCGGGTAAGGGGGCGCCGAGATTGGGTTCGAATAGGTAGCTCTGGGGGAGGGCCACGCACTCACTATCTTAAGACCAAACTATTTTGCCTCACAAGCGCGTGCGTCTGCCGTACGCTATTGTGCAAGCTGGACGAGCTGCGATGGTGCGGCCGCCCGGCGAGCGCCGTTGACGTCCTATCTCGTCGTGGACGCGCTTGGCCGGCATGGGATCGGAAATGACAGACAACCCATCTCACGAAGCAGCTGAAGCGCTACGCACGATCGGCCGGAACGTCGAACCACCAGGCGACGACCTGGGCCTTTGGTTCGTGGATGGCCATGAGTGCAGCGATGTCGAACTGATTGCGCTGGCGCAGCTTTTTGGACTGCTGGCTGAACCCGAGCAGGCAAACTGAGCTAGACCGTCGGCGCGAGCAACTTCACAGCCACGCTTTGGTGTGACACGGTATCGGGATGCCAGCCACGCTCCCCGGCGGATGCCGCGTCGTTGTCCTCCCGTACGACCCTCATCCAGGGCGCTATGTCTGGCTGATCAGTCGAGAGAACGGCCCGGTCGTTAGGGCACCAAGGTCCTATCCGGACGAAAGAATGGCGCTCCTTGCTGGGTTCAATCAGGCCAAGCAATTTGCCGAGCCGCAGGCTACATCGCTTGGTGCTTCGGCTACATAAGGCCACGAAAAGCTCGCCACGGCTGGAGCCGGGCGGACAGATCTGGTGAGTTCCTTCTGGGTCTAAGGCGGCCTACGCTAGAAGGTTCAATCCTTCGGCGGCTTCGAAAAATCAAACGGTGCCACAAGCGTCATCGCAAATGCAACGAACACGGCTGCCCCGAGCACGATGGTCAGCATGGCGAATTTCTTCTTATTTAAAACGTTAACGTGGCGGCCGTAGCTTGCTTGATGGCCGGGCTGTGCTCTCGCAGCGGCAGGCGAAGGGCGACGGGCGCGCCCTTTTCGTTAGCGCATGCCGGCTCATGAAGCAGCACACCAGCTACGCACTTTAACTCAGACGATAATCAAATGATGACGTTTTCGAGCGAGCCAGCTTAGGTGCCTTCATCCGCGGCCGAAATTTTGGGCGTCGCTGACTGAGGGTTGTGTGCTCTCGCCTGTCGGGGAGCGCTGGATATGAGCTCAGACACGCCAATCGGATTTGCCGACCTCAACAAGTCGCCAGTCCCGCCGCGCTACCACGTTCTGATCCTCGACCGCAGAGGCCAAGTGCTGCGGATGGAACGGATTGAAAGCGGCGGTGACGATGAGGCTGTAGAGCGTGCGCTCAGGTTCGTTGATGGTCAGGCGATCGAGTTATGGGACGGGGTGCGGTTCATAGAGCACTTCCCGCCAGTGGACTGATCCGCTGCCGTTGAGGAAGTGCACGGCGTAGATGGCCTGCCCTGATCCGCCCACAAGCATGTTGCTTGCTACTCCCGGTAGCCGCAAAGCTCGGCTTCCTGACAGGCTACGCTCAGGACGCGCTTGCGCCCTTGAGTGTCGCTGATCTGAAGCCATAAGCGCATTGATGTCGCTGCCTCGGTGGTTTCACTCTCCACTGTTCCCTCAAAAAGCATTTCCGGCAGCATGTTCAGAGCGCGAGCAATCGCTTGAAGGTGTTGGTTCTCGTTGTCGGCCATGCTCGGATACCACAGTGTAAGCCGAAAGTTTCTGGGACGAATGCAAAATTCAATCGCGTCATCATATGTTTGTCAGCTCAACCCTTTCTAGGGAATTGCTGCGTGTTACTAGAGGCAAGTGCGCACGAAAAAGCCCACCGCGGCTGATACCGGGCGGGCTGATGTGATGAGTTCGCCGCGGAAACTGGCGACGAAGTGAACCGGCGAACCGCGGATCAGAGCCCTTTCTTCGTCCCAATGGTCCGGCCGCCACGGCGCATCGTCGAACGACGCATCATGCGGTGCCTCATCATTGGGCGGTGCATCATTCGCACCTGAACAGCCGGGGTCCCAGGCTCGATGAGGCTAGGGGCGGGGGCGGGCGTCGCGGCGGAGACGACGCCCGCCGACATTAGAACGGCACCGAAGGCTCCGGCCGCGATCGCAGAAGCTGTGAGACGGATCTTGGGCATCGGTGCCGATACCTTGCTACCGCACCGGGGAGGTGCCACGGCGTGAAACAACGGGCATGATCCGATCGTTCCTCGACCTCCGGTTGAGAGGGCCCGAGCCGCCGAGACGATATCTGGGTTAGGCGGTCGCGAGCCGTAGGAGCGTCAGCCGATCAAGAAATGCACCAGGATCAGGGCTACCGCCGCCCCACCAATCGCGAGGCCCATGAGGGTGACGCTGCTGAGCTGATCGATGGTATCAACGCTTTGGCCGATGCGATGCTCGACGCTGTTGGCCCCGTGACCGAGCCTGTCCGGACTGCCTGGATAGATGCGGGGTGCCATGTTGGTCTCCTTAATAATTCGAGAGCAACGCCGCACCGAAGCCGATCGTTCTAGTCGAGGCCACAAATAACCCACCACGGCCGGTGCCGGGTGGGCTGAAGGCTGGGCAGGCCTCACAAGAAGCCCCGCCGCTGATCATGGTCCTAGCCGCGGTGAACTAACGGTACGAAAAAGCTAGGCGCAGCGGGTGTTGGTCTGGCAGTCAAGCTAATTCCATGAAGCCTCGAGCTCCATGAGTCCAAGCTATTGATCCCGCAGCAATCGGGGGATGCAATTGGTCACGCGGGCGCTTGGGGGTTAATCATCGCGTCGCCTCCACACTCGTCATGATTGTGAGGCCATTTTGGTCCGTTACTACGAATATCACAGTCACGGGATCACGCCTCAACTCAGCGATATGGGCAGCCGCGGCATCCTTCGCATCTGCCACCGTGTCAAACGTGTCAGGTAAGAGGTACATCGATAGCTCGTCTTCTCCGTCTATGGACGGAGGATCGGCGAGTGTAATCTCGACTGCATAGGGCATAGGACAATCACGCCACGGTTGCTCAACCTCGCAAAGGCTGGACCAATCGCGTTCAGCGTAAAACTGCCTCATCGCCTGGGCTCCATCTGATCAATGTGCTGGGGCTGGGTTAGGACGAACAGTGCGCATGAAAAATCCCTGCGCGGCGGATGCCGGTGGGGCTGATCCTTTTCAGGCTGAGAGAGGCGAGCGCTAGACGCCGCCTAACGCAGGGACGTGGTAGCTCTGCTCGATGTGACCCACTAGGTCCGCCTGCGCCCTGCCGCTCTCTGCGATCTGCGCCCAGCTCTGGTGCCGGCCACGCCCCGTTGAGAAAGGCCGCCGGCTCTCGGTGTTACCTGCCACCGCCGAGTGGGCGGCCGCACCGATGAGGAGGGTGCTGCCGTCTTGGTCATAACAGCGAAGGTGCTTGGTGTTCAGCATGAACCGCCAGTGCCGCTACATAGACAGCTCGCCCTTCGGGCGTGATTGTGATCAGACGCTTACCCGGATGGTCCTCACAGGGAGCCTCGGCGACCCATCCACGGGCCGTGAGGCAAGCCTTAGCTGCATCCCAACGGTTGTAGGCACGCGGCCCGCGTTCGAGGATACGCAGTCGCTTGAGGGCCCAGGACGTTACCAAGTCGGACCCACCACAACGACCGTTGCAACGAGGGCGGCTACGAACGCCCTTTCAGCCGGGTCGTCAGCACCCGCCCAAAGCACGAGCTGCAATGCGCCAGCCGCAAATAGGAGCACCAGCAGACCCTCTAGCTGCGAGTGGACCCTGACCGTCCTTTTGGCTGCCCCGCCTACCCTGAGCCGTCGTCGTCCATCCTAGGGGTAGAAATCTGACGCTAGGTGCCCGGGTCGAACGTCCGCGTCGAGTATTTAGCGGACCGTGGCCTTTCGGCTAGAAGCGGGTATTCTACCTTCCACCCTAAGGGGCCTTCAGTGCTGTCCCGCCAGGACGGCTCGCGACTCCACCACGTCGCCCCGCTTTGGCTTGCCCAGCAGCGCGGCAATCACAGCTTGGCAGGCCAGCCAGCGCTGGATGAAGTGCAGTATGTAGCGATTGGTCAGCCACTCGATGATGTCAGGCGCGCGCTTCCCGCTCCGCCTCAGCAGTTACGAACGCGAGGCACCGGGCGCGGGCTTGTCGGTCGTCAATGGTGTCGAAGGCTCGCGTGAGAGCGAGTGTTTCCGCTGTCCGAGCGTTCATCTCTTCCGCATCAAACAGAGCCACTACAGGCTGATCCAGGGCGCGAGCGATGCGCTCTAGACTTTCGCGTACATCAGCAAGATCACGAGGTTGTTGGGGCATGACGGCACAACGTCTTTAATGGGCAAAATGACAAAGTAGTTTAGCTTATCTTCTGCACGCCCGTATTATCCAGCCGGCGCAGTAGCTCTGTACCGCACCGGATCAGTAACCCTATCTCCGCCAGCGCCTGGATGGACGCCGCTTCGAGGGCAGCAGTGGGGCGACCTAGGTCTGGATGCACCCGCAACGAGGGCGCACGCAGGTTCTCGATCGCCGAGAGCAACGTGTCCTGCTGAGTACACAAACCATCGAGCAGCAGCCGGACCCGCGTACCGTCATGGAACGCGCTTGCAGCGTCGGCTGTCAGCACCTTCTCGACGGCGTTGGAGCGGATGTTCATCATCGGCGGCTTGAACCGGCCTTTGAGAGGAATGACAGTCGCGCTCATGTGATCCTCTCGTATCTCGGTGGGGTCACGCCACGGCTTGCGAGGCTTGGCGCACCTGCCGGGTTGCAACATCGACCTGCTCGCTCGCCCGGGCGATGTCCTCCATGCTGCTGGCGATCGTCGTCACGCCGTGCGCGGCCGTCTGCATACTGCCCGACATCTCTCGCGTGACTGCAGACTGTTCCTCGACCGCAGCGGCGATGGCGCCCGACACCTCATCAAGCGAGCGGATCGTCGCCTGGATCGAGCCGATGGCGTCCACGGCCTCGCGCGTAGCCGTCTGCGTCGCCTGGATCTGTCCGCGGATCTGATCGGTCGCCTTGGCGGTCTGCTCGGCCAGCGCCTTCACCTCGGAGGCGACAACGGCAAAACCCTTGCCCGCGGCGCCAGCTCGCGCTGCTTCGATGGTGGCGTTGAGGGCCAGCAGGTTGGTCTGCGAGGCGATGCCCTGGATCATCGTCACCACCTCGCCAATCTGCGCCGCCTGGGTGCTCAAGCCCGCAACGATGCTGCCCGTGCGCTGCGCCTGCTCAACCGCCTGTCCGGCCATCCGTGCAGCATGGCTTACCTGCTGGCTGATCTCGCCGACTGAGGCTGAGAGCTCTTCGGCGCCCGAGGCGACGGACTGGATGTCGTTCGAGACCTGCCCCACCGTACCGGCGGCCTCAGCCGTTTGCCGGGTGACATTCTCGACGGCTTGCCCGATCGCATCGAGGTCGGTGCCGATCGCGTGCTGCGCTTCGATCCGGCGCTGCCGCTCGTGCACTTGGGCGCTGATGTCGGTCGCGAACTTCACCACCTTGAACGGGACGCCGTCCCGGTCGCTGATCGGGTTGTAGGTTGCCTGGATCCACACTTCTCGACCGCCCTTGGCGATCCGGCGGAACTCGCCAGCTGCGAACTCGCCCCGTCCGAGTTGACCCCAGAAACTGCGATAGGCTTCTCCGGTTCGTTCGTTCGCATCAACGAACAGGCTGTGATGCTGACCGCGGATCTCGTCGAGCCGGTAACCGACTGCGTTGAGGAAGTTGGCGTTGGCGGTCAGGATGGTGCCGTCGAGGGTGAACTCGATGACCGCCTGCGAGCGGTTGAGGGCGGCAAGCTGGCCTTCCTGGTCAATTGCGCGCTGCACCAGCGCCGTGATGTCGGAGGCGAATTTGACGATCTTGCTGACCCGACCGGCGCGGTCGAGGACTGGACTGTAGGTTGCCTGGATCCACACCTCGTGACCGTCCTTGGCGACACGCTTGAACTCACGGGTCTGCGGCTCACCGCGGCGTAGTGCATCCCAGAACGCGCGATAGGCCGGTGCGTCGCACTCCAACGACGTGACGAGGGTTCGGTGGTTCTGACCCTTCAGTTCGGCCAGCGTGTAGCCGACGAGACCGAGGAAGTTGGCGTTGGCATCGAGGATCGTGCCATCGGGGTCGAACGCGATGCGGGCGCGTGAGCGGTCGATGCTGTCGAACAACGCGCGTAAGGGGGTGTCGAACAAGCGCACCGGCGGGCTCCATGCGGATAGATTGGACCTGTTCCGCCTGTCATGCCGGATTATAATCAATAATTCCCTAATCTATAGCTCAATCACGGAATCGCTATCACCATAAAATTCTGAGAGAAACCAATCAATTGATCATAACAAGATTGAAGACTGCATTCGATGGCTTCAGTTGCGCATCGTGCAATTTGGATAGGCCCTTGCGAGACGATCCAGGATGATTGGTAAGCCGGCCACCGCCGGGTGGAGGGGGAGGAGGCGGCGACCGCCGCCGATCCATGTTTGCCGCACCATGGCCCGACGTATCCGCCAAGGGCGGTGGCGTTCCCGTCTTAATAGTCAAGCAAACCGAGCAGGTTGCTACGGTACAAATGGAAAATTCACCCAAACGCGCGGATGCTGGGGAATAAAGCCGCCGACCATCATTTGACGACACAGCAAGGCAAAGGTGCGACAAAGTGGCATCATGCCGGATCAAGCCCTCCGGCCGATCACCATCCCGCCCCGGCAACGTGATGATGCTTCTCAGCAAGCGCCTGCTCCGATCTGAGTGAGCGAACAACACTTGCGCTTCATCGACGCCCGGAGAGATAAAGGGCCCTCCGATCCGGAACGTAACTATGAAGTGGCTAAGCAAGCAATTGCTGAGATGAGGGGCCTTAATGCCGAGGCGAGGATATAAAGCTTCTCAGTGCCCGCCTTTCGAAGCGGCAACTTCTCGCCAGCTATCGATCCATCGACATGAAGCGTTCCATAAACCGCATCCCGTCCCATAGCTCGACCCCGTGGCCATCTAGGAAGCCTCTTGCCAAACGCTTTGCATCAAGATCGCTTCGCGCCTTGATCGGCACCATGCGAGTGACTTGGCCTTCAGATCCCAGCACTAGCACCCGGTAACAAAATGGGGCCGGCAGGTTGTCGAGATCGGCAAATCCAAAGCGGTCTGAGAGCCCGTCCGATAACATCCGGCAGGGGTTGAGTGGCCGGGATGGCGGTGATTCCAGAAGGGTGCTGAAGCCTGATCTGGATGTGCCATGTGGACCCCGACCACTCGCCGGCAGCATAGCCGTTCGCGCCTGCGCTACGA
>NZ_JAKSYQ010000109.1:0-21592 GCF_022829665.1 Methylobacterium sp. E-041
GCCTTCCGCATGCGAAACCGCGACCTCGTCTACGTCTCCAACGCCCCCTTCACCGAAGTCTCCAAGGTCGTCAGCGTCTTCTCCACCGTCGCAGGCCCCGTCGCATCCGCAGCCTCCGTCTACGCCTACTCACGGTAGGCGTTTTCCCCGCCCGACGCGGTGCCTCCGTGCGCGATGCGTCGCCGGTCGACTTGCCCGATCGCGGGTTTTCCCGGAAACAGGCGGCCGTCCGGGACGCGGCTCGGTGTTTGGTCCGCTGCCGTGCCGGAGGTGCGTCGATGCCGAGAAGGGGCCTGATGACGATCGGACGCGCTTCCCGGTTTGACCCGACCCTGGCCCAGTCCCGCATCCGCAGCCTCCGTGCCGGCCTCGCGCTGGCGGTGCTAAGCGTGGTTCCCGCCTGCGCCGACGTGGTGGTCGGCGTCGCGGTCCCGCGCTCGGGCGCCTACGTCTCGGTCGGCGAGCAGGTGCTGCGCGGCGTCGAGGCGGCGGCCCGCGACGCCAACGCGAAGGGCGGCCTCGACGGGCAGGCCATCCGCCTCGACGTGCAGGACGACGCCTGCGATTCCAACACCGCCACGGCGGTCGCCAACCACTTCGTGCGGTCCGACGTGGGCCTCGTCGTCGGGCACGTGTGCTCGAACGCCTCGCTTGCGGCCTCGGAGATCTACAGCCAGAACGGCGTCGCGATGATCACCGCGGCCTCGGTCTCGGCGAGGTTGACCGATCGCGGTCTGCCGACGATCTTCCGCGTCTGCGGCCGCGACGACGACCAGGCGCGCCTCTCGGCGATCGTGCTGGCCGAGCGCTTCCGCGACCGCAAGATCGCCTTGCTCCAGGATCTGACGCCGGCCGCGCGCGCGCTCGCCACGGCGACCAAGGACAACCTCAACCGCATCGGCATCAACGAGGCGCTGCTCTCCGCCTTCTCGCCGAGCGATGCCGACGACGCGGCCTTGGCCGACCGGCTGAAGGCGGCCGGCATCGAGGTCGCCTATTACGGCGGCGACGCCGCCGAGATGGGCCGGCTCGTGCGGATCTCGGCCGAGCGCGGCTTCCGGCCGCAATGGTTCGGCACCTCCGCGATCGCCACGCCGGATTTCGCCAAGATCGCCGGCGGGGCGAGCAACGGCGTGCTGATGACCTTCTACCTCGACCCGAGCCGCCAGCCGGCGGCGGCCGAGGTGGTGAAGGCGTTCAAGGCCGAGGGCGGCGACCCGACGGGCTCGACGATCTACGGCTATGCCGCGCTGCAGGCGCTGGTCGCGGCGGCCAACTTCGCCCACACGCAGGACCCCAGGCGCATCGCCGCGACGCTGCACGCCGAGCGCTTCGACCTCGTGCTCGGGACGGTCGGCTTCGACGGAAAGGGCGACGTCACCGCTCAGGGCTACGTGCTCTACGTCTGGAAGGACGGCGTCTTCACCCCCGCGCCGAAGTAGCCCGTCCGCTCAGGCGGCCTCGGCGGCGTCGACCTCGGGCCCGCGGCCGAGGCCGCGCAGCAATTCGGCGAGGTGCGGGCGCACGCCGAGCTGAAGCTTGTGCAGGCGCCGCACCGCCGCGTCGAGCGTGCCCCGACGGTCGAGCATCGCGTCCGCGAAGCCGATCATCCGCGCGTTCGGCCAGGCCGGCTCGCGGATCGCGTGCAGGCGCCGGACCAGGACCTCGGCGTCGGTCTCCGGCTCGGCGTCGCTCATCAGGATCAGCAGCGCCGCGGTCGAGCGCGACAGGCCGTAATGGCAGTGGACGAGGAGATGCGCGGCAGGTCCCGCCTCGCGGTCGCGCCCGAAGGCCAGGATCGCGGCGACGTGCTCGGGCTCCGGCGGGACGAGCCCCTCGCCCGGTCCGAGGCAGTCGTGGAAGTGCAGGGTCGTGCGCCGATGGGGGCCGTAGGCGGCGAAGTCCGCCGGCTCCGGCGTGCCCGGATCCAGCAGCGACAGCACCCGGTCGACGCCGCGGTCGCCGTGGCGCGCAAGCTCTTCCAGTCCGCAGACGGTGTGGAGGGTGATGGAGGCGGGTGTCACGACGGCGGGGCCTAGCACGGCACGTCGACGGTTTCGAGACCCGCACCGGACGTGCTAGGGGCCGCGGGATCGCAGCCGATGCCGAGGGAGGTGCCATGACGACCGTGAAGCGACGTGCGCTCCTCACCGCTGGGCTCGGAGCCGCCCTCGCCTCCCCCGCTCTTGCTTCCCCAGCACTTGCCGCCACCCCGGCCCAGGGCGGTCCCGAGGTCCGTTGGCGGCTCGCCTCGGCCTTCCCGAAGAACCTCGACATCCTGTTCGGCGCGTCCGAGACGCTCGCCCGCATCGTCGGCGAGGCGACCGACGGCCGCTTCGCGATCCAGGTGACGGGTCCCGGCGAGCCGGTGCCGGCCGACGGGCTTCTCGATGCGGTCGCGGCCGGCACCGTCGAGATGGGTCACGGGCCGGCCACCGTCGCGGCCGGCAAGGATCCGACGCTCGCGCTCGCGACCGCGCTGCCCTTCGGCCTCAACGCCCGCGGCCAGAACGCGTGGTGGCTCGCCGGCGGCGCCAACGACCTGTTCGCCGACCTGCTCGCGAAGAACGGCCTGGCGAGCCTGCCGGGGGGCAACACCGGCGCCCAGATGGGCGGCTGGTTCCGGCGCGAGATCAAGACGGTCGCCGACCTCCAGGGCCTGAAGATCCGCATCGGCGGCCTCGGGGCGCAGGTGCTGGCCAAGCTCGGCGCCGTGCCGCAGGCGGTCCCGGGGCCGGAGATCGCGGCCGCGCTCGAGGCCAAGCGCCTCGACGCCGCCGAGTGGATCGGCCCCTACGACGACGAGCGCCTCGGCCTGCAGAAGGCCGCGCCGATCTACCATTATCCCGGATTCTGGGAGGGCGGCGCCATGCTGCACTTCTGGCTCAATGCCGAGACGTGGAAGGCGCTGCCCAAGCCCTACCGGGCGATCCTCCAGGCGGCCTCGGCCGAGGTCGCCGCGGACGTCCAGGCCAAGTACGACGCCCGCAACCCGGGTGCGCTCCGCCGGCTGGTGGCGACCGGGGCGCAGCTCCGCCCGTTCCCGCAGGACGTGATGGAGGCGGCGCTGAAGGCCGCCAACGACGTCTACGCCGAGATCGCGGGCAAGAACCCGGACTTCCGCCGCATCTACGAAGCGATGAAGACCTTCCGCAACGAGGAATATCTCTGGTTTCAGGTGGCGGAGTATACCTACGACAATTTCATGATCCGTGCGCGGGCGCGCGGATAAGCGCGGTGCCGCGGTTTCGGTTTTCGTGGCAAGATTGCGATCCTCGGAGGTTTGCCCGCGGCTGCAAGTCCCAAGCCGTCGCGGGATCGCACCGAAACTGTCGCGGAACAGCGTTCGATAATGCCCGATGACAATCTCGTTCCCGAGACCTTCGACGACGTGCCGGAGCGCTCCGGGCGTTGCCTGATCGTCGGCGTCGGGGTCTCCGCCGGCGGGATCGAGGCGCTGGAGGGCTTCTTCCGCGGCATGCCGAGCCTGCCGGGGCTCGGGATCGTCATCGTGACGCATCTGAGCCCGTGGCGCGAGAGCGTCCTCCACGAGATCGTCTCGCGGTTCACGGACCTGCCGGTCGAGGTGGCCGCCGACGGCCACGCGGTCGCGGAGAACCACGTCTACGTCCTGCCGGCCGATGCCGTCGTCGGCATCCGCAACGGGATCCTCGTCGTGCAGCGCCAAGGCGCCGACCAGCGCGAGCGGCACCCGGTCGACATCTTCCTCAGCGCCCTGGCGGCCGACCAGGGCGAGTATTCCGGCGGCGTCATCCTGTCGGGGGGCGATTCGGACGGGACGCTCGGCATCAAGGCGATCAAGGAGCACGGCGGCATCACGCTGGCCCAGGTCGCCAACGGCGACGGGCCGCAGCACCCGGAGATGCCCTCCAGCGCGATCGCGACCGGGTACGTCGATTTCGGCGTTCCCTCCCACGAGATGGGCGACAAGCTCGTCGCCTACCGCCGAAGCCTGTCGATGACCGATGCGATCCTGGCCGGCGGCGGTCCCGACGAGGCCGGCCGGTCTCCCGACGCGCTGCGCGGCGAGATCTACGCGATCCTGCGCGCCCAGGTCGGGCACGATTTCGGCGGCTACAAGACCAAGACCTTCCTGCGCCGGGTCCAGCGCCGGATGCAGATCCTCCAGGTCGAGGCCGTCGCCGCCTACGTCGAGCGGCTCCGCCGGGATCCGGCCGAGGTCTCGGCCCTGTTCCGCGACCTCCTGATCAACGTGACCACGTTCTTCCGCGACGCCGACGCCTTCGCCGTCCTGAGCGAGAGCGTCATCCCGAAGCTCTTCGAGGGCCGCGGCGCCGACCAGACCGTCCGGGTCTGGGTGCCGGGCTGCGCCACCGGCGAGGAGGTGTTCTCGCTCGCGATCCTGATGCTGGAGCACATGGAGACGCTGAGCGCGGTCTGCCGCGTGCAGATCTTCGCCACCGACATCGACGAGCACGCCCTCGGCGTCGCGCGGACCGGCCGCTATCCGGAGCAGCTGCTCGACGGCGTCTCGCCCGAGCGCCGCCGCCGCTTCTTCGTGCGGGACGGGGCGAGCTTCGTGCTGACCAAGCCGGTGCGCGACCTGTGCATCTTCTCGCCCCACAGCGTCATCCGCGACCCGCCGTTCTCGCGGCTCGACATGGTCTCGTGCCGGAACCTGCTGATCTATTTCGGGCTCAGCATCCAGAACCAGGTGCTGCCGACCTTCCACTACGCGCTGAAGCCCGGCGGCTTCCTCTTCCTCGGCATGTCGGAGAACCTGAGCCAGTTCGCCGACCTGTTCGCGCCGATCGACAAGAAGCACCGCATCTTCCGCATCCGCGCCGACCACGCGACGGAGCCGCGCGTTCCGCTCGCCCTCACCGGATTGCGCGCGATGTCCCAGATCGGAGATCTGCGGCCGCGTCAGTCGGGCAGCAGCAGCCTGGCGCTTCGCCATTCGGTCGAGGTGCAGGTTCTCGAGCGGTTCTCGCCGCCCCACGTCGCCGTCAACCGCCAGGGCGACGTGGTCTACTACTCGAACCGGACCGGCAAGTACCTCGAGGCGGCGCCGGGCCTTCCCACCCGCCAGCTCCTGACGATGGCGCGCAAGGGCCTCAGGCTCGAGCTCCGGGCGGCGTTCCGCGAGGCGGTCGACACCAACGCCCAGGCGGTGCGCGAGGGACTCGTCGTGGAGGGCGACGACGGCCGCGTGCAGATCGTCACCGTGACCGTCGAGCCCCTGGTGGCGCAGCGCTCCGAGGAACCGCTGTTCCTGGTGCTGTTCAGCGACGAGGGGCCGTCGATCAGCCGCGAGGCGGCGCAGAAGCGCTCGGTCTCGGCCCAGGACGAGGTCGCGCTCCAGCTCGAGCGCGAGCTGCGCGAGACCCGCGAGCGCCTGCAATCGCTGATCGAGGAGTACGAGACCGCGCTGGAGGAGCTGAAATCCTCCAACGAGGAGCTGGTCTCGGTCAACGAGGAGCTGCAATCGACCAACGAGGAGCTGGAGGCCTCGAAGGAGGAGCTGCAATCGGTCAACGAGGAGCTCTACACGGTCAACGCCGAGCTGAACGGCAAGGTCGAGGCGCTGGACCGCGCCAACACCGACCTGCACAACCTCTTCGCCAGCACCGACATCGCGACGGTGTTCCTGGACGCGAAGCTGGTGATCCGCAGCTACACCCCGGCGGTGACGGAGATCTTCAACATCCTGCCGAGCGACCGCGGCCGCCCGATCACCGATTTCGCCGGCCGGCTGACGCTGCCGAACCTCGCCGAGGACGTCGCCGCGATCATGCGGGGCAGCGACACGATCGAGCGGCAGATCGACCGTGGCAAGGACGCCGCACGCTTCCTGGTGCGGCTCGCGCCCTACCGGAACGGCGAGAACCGGATCGAGGGCGTCGTCGTCAGCTTCATGGACGTCACCGTGCTCGCCCGCGCCGAGATGAGCCAGCGCGTCCTGGTCGCGGAGCTGCAGCACCGGACGCGCAACCTCCTGGCGGTGGTCCAGTCGATCGCCCGCCAGACCCTCGGGACCGGGCCGGCGGTCGAGGGCTATGCCGAGCGGCTGAAGGCGCTCGGCCGGGTGCAGGGCCTGTTCGGCCGCTCCGACAGCGGTGCGGTCGACCTCGCCGAGCTGGTGCGGCTCGAGCTGCGTGCGCATGGCGGCGAGGAGAACGACCGGATCACCGTCTCGGGGCCGGCCGTCGCCCTCGACTTCGAGCACGTCCAGACCTTCGCCCTCGCGCTGCATGAGCTGGCCACCAACGCGGTCAAGCACGGTGCCCTGGCGCAGGCAGAGGCGCGCCTGGCGATCGGATGGACCTTGGGCGCGAGTCCCGCCGGCGGGCGGCTGCTCGTCCTCGACTGGATCGAGAGCGGCGTCGTCATGCCGGCCGCGCCCGAGCGCCGCGGCTTCGGGCGCGACCTGATCGAGAAGGCCCTGAGCTACAGCCTTCGCGCCCAGGCCCGATTCGAGCTCGGGACGGACGGCGTCCGTTGCCGCATCGAGATGCCCCTATGAGTTGTAGCGTCAAGAGGTTACACCTGTATCCGTCAGGCGGCGTGACCGGCGCGGCCTGCGCGGCGGCCAGGTTCGAGACGGCATGACCAATCCCTTCATTCGGAAGCTGGAGAACTTCACCCGCTTCTCCCTGGCGGATCGGAAGGCGCTCTCCGACGCAACCGCCCAGAACCTCCGCCGGCTCGGCGCGCGCGAGGACATCATCAACGAGGGCGACGAGCCGCGGGCCGTCAACCTCGTCCTGGAAGGCTGGGCCTGCCGCTACAAGCAGCTGCAGGACGGGCGCCGGCAGATCATCGCGTTCTTCCTGCCGGGCGACCTCTGCGACCCGCACATCTTCACCCTGCGCCGCATGGATCACGCCGTCGCCTCCCTGACGCCGGTGACGCTGGCCCGGATCACGCAGGAGACCATCGAGGGCATGACGGCGGCCTCGCCCCGCATCGCCGAGACGCTGTGGTGGGAGATGCTGCACAACGCCGCCGTTCAAAGGGAATGGACCGTCAGCCTCGGGCAGCGCTCGGCCGTCGAGCGCCTTGCCCACCTGCTCTGCGAATTGTATCTGCGCCTGCGCGCGGTCGGCCTCACCGAGGGGACGGCCTACGACCTGCCGGTGACGCAGGCCGACCTTGCCGACACCCTCGGCCTGTCGAGCGTCCACGTGAACCGAACCCTCCAGGAGCTGCGCGGCGCGGGCCAGATCACCTGGAAGGGCCGACGCGTGACGATCCACGACCTGCCGGCGCTGATGGCGCTCGCCCTGTTCGACCCCGGATACCTCCACCTCGATCACGAGGGCGCGCATCTCGATGCGAACTGAGGTCGGCCTCGCACCGGACGCCGAGACCTGCCAAGCTGCCCCGGAACGAAGCGACCGCTTCGCAGGGACCGGGGCCCGATGACCATCGACGGTCGGATCGCCGCGCTCGAGGCCGAGAACGCAGCCCTGCGTCGGCACCTCGGCGCGGCCGGGCTCGACCTCGGGTCGCCGCCGGCGACCTCGACCGCACCGGCGATGGTCGCGGTCCTCCATCGGACCCGCAACACCCTGGCGATGATCCGCGCGATCATCCGGCGCTCGGCGGACACCGATCGCAGCGTCGAGGAGTGCCTGATGCGCCTCGACGGCCGCCTCGGGGCGATCGCCCGCGTGCAGAGCGCGGGGATCACCGCTGCGTTCTGCGGCATCGACCTGCACTCGATCCTCGCCGACGAGCTGCTGGCCCTCCTCGCCCGCGAGGGCGAGCAGGTCGCGATCGAGGGGCCGAAGGTTCTGCTGGCGCCCCGCGCCGCCGAGGTGTTCGCGCTCGCCGCCCACGAGCTCGCCAACAACGCGATGGAATACGGGGCGCTGACGATCCCCGACGGCCGCATCGCCGTCGCCTGGCGCCTGGAGCCCGGCGCGGCGGCACCGATCCTGTCGCTCACCTGGACCGAGACCGGGCTGCACGACCTGCCGGCCGAGCCCGCGCGCTGCGGCTTCGGCACCGAGATGCTGGAGCACACGCTGCGCTACGAGTTCGGCGCGAAGACGAGCCTGGCCTACGCTCCCGGCGGCCTGCGCTGCGCGATCCGCTTCGCTCTGGTGCCGAGGATCGGCATCGTGCACGACCCGTCGGCGGACGAGGACGGGCTCGACGCGTAGGTTGTTTGGATCGGACGGTCAGGCCCCGAACAGCGCGCGGGCGATCGCGCCCGGTTCCACCGGCTTCTCGCAATGGGCGACGTCGGCGTAGCGCGGCGGCACCATCTCCCGGTCGTAGCCGGTCGCGAAGACAAAGGGGATGCCGCGTGCCGCCAGCGCGTCGGCCAGCGGAAAGACCATCTCGCCCTGCAGGTTGATGTCGAGAACGGCGGCATCGAGGTGGCGCGTCTCGGCGAGCAGCGTCAGGCCGTCGGCGACGGTGGCGGCCGGCCCGACCACCTCGGCGCCCCCCGCCTCGAAGCTGCGCGCTAGGTCGGAGACGATGAAGTCGTCGTCCTCGACGAGCAGGACGCGGCGCTTGGCCAGCGGAGCCGGCACGGTTCGGTGGCCGAAGGGGTCCATCGTGCTCACGGTTCTTCCAGCCTCGTATCCGGCGACAGTATCGCACGGATCCGCGCGAGAAAGCGGCCGTGAACGCGCGGCGGGCGCGTCCGGCGGTCAGGGCGTGCGCTTGCGCAGCACGAAGGTGCCGTAGGCGAGGAATTTCTGCGCGCGCTTGCCGGTGTCGACCTCCGTCGTAAACACGTTCCCGCGCGAGTCGACGGCAAGGTTGTGGACCCAGTGGAATTGCCCGGCGCCGCGCCCGTTGCGGCCGAAGGCGCCGAGGGTCTTCCCGGTGGCGCGCGACAGGGTGCGGACCTCGTTGTTCGCCCCGTCGGCGTTGAGGAGGAAGCTCTCGTCGGCATCGGGCCATAGGGCGAGTTCCCAGACCGAGCCGTTGGCGCGGGTGTTGGTCTCGACGAACATCTCCTTCACGAAGCTGCCGTCCTTCCTGAAGACCTGGATGCGGTCGTTGGTCCGGTCGCAGACGTAGACGAGCCCGTCGCGTGCGATCTTCACGCAGTGGACCGGGTTGGCGAATTGCTGCGACGGGGCGGCGGCGGGATCGTAGGGCGGCAGCTTGTCGTCGGTCGGCGGCCGGCCGTAGGCGCCCCACATGCGCTTGAACGCCCCGGTTTCGGAATCGAACACGATGATGCGGTGGTTGTAGTAGCCGTCGGCGACGTAGACCTCGTTGGCGGCCGCGTCGAAGTCGACGTTGGCGGGCTTGCCGAGCCGGCTGGTGTCGCGGCTGTCGGTCTGCGGCCCGGACTTGCCGATCTGCATCACGAACCGCCCGTCGACGGTGAACTTGAGCAGCTGCCCGTCGTTCGCGCCGTTGCCGGCGATCCAGACGAAGCCCTTCGGATCGACCTGGATGCCGTGCTCGTTCTCGGGCCAGTCGTAGCCCTGCCCCGGCCCGCCCCAGGAGCGCAGCACCGTGCCGGCCTGGTCGAACTCGAGGACCGGGGGCGCCGGCTTGCAGCACTTGGTCCGCGGCGGATCGAGGCTCGCCGCCTTCTCGTCGTCGGTGAGCGTGCGCGGGCGCTGGACCACCCAGACATGGTCCTGGGCATCGACCGCGACGCCGGCCGCCTGCCCCATGATCCAGTCGTTCGGCAGCGGCTTCGGCCAGGCCGGGTCGACCTCGAAGGTCGGCACCTCGACGGCACCGCACGGACCGACCGCCGTCGCGGCCCAGAACAGCCCGACCGCCAGCGTCTCGCCGAGCTTAGGCATGTGGATCTCCTCCCGGCGGCGCACTTCCGGCGCCTGCGGGCGCAGTCTGCGGCGGGTCTCGGCGGGAGGCCAGGGGGCGGGGGTGTCGGCGCGGCGCGACGGGTGACAGATCCACCACAACCGTCGGGCGCAGCGCCTCGTGACGACCGCGCCCAAGAAAAAAGGCCACTCCCGAAGGAGCGGCCCGAAGTCTAGGGAGGAAACGCCCAAGAAGGGCAACAGGACCGCGACGCCATCGCCGTCCCGCGCTGCACAATCTGATCCTCCCGATCGGAAATGCAAGGGGTTTCGGTCAGTGATCCTGTCGTTTCTCGCAGGCCGGCTCGGGTCGATCGCGGCATGTGTTGAAAATGTCGCAGGCGCGCGCACCCGTTTTTCGGCCTTCGATGGCCGGGCTGCCGCCGGTCGATAATCGGTAAGTCTATGACTAGGAACAGGTTTTTAGCACCCCCGCCGGAGCATCGAAGCGGGCGGGACCGCTTGCGATCGCGTCTCGCGCGCAGCGGGACGATCGCGCTCCACGCTCTAGCTGAGCCGACACGGTTCCGCGATGCGAGCCGGACGGGGACGACGCGACGACATGGCGATTCACGAAAAGCGCTTCCGGGTCCTCAACGATGCCGCACCGCGGCAGGGCGGAACCTACGTGCTCTACCTGCTGCAGCAGGCGAACCGGGCGCATCACAATCCGGCGCTCGAATTCGCGATCGAGGAGGGCAACCGTCTCGGCCTGCCGGTGGTGGCCTGCTTCGGGCTCCTCGACGGCGCCAGCGGGTTCCCCGAGGCCAACGCCCGGCACTACGCCTTCCTGCTGCAGGGGCTCGCCGATGCGAAGTCTGGGCTCGAAAAGCGCGGCGTCGGCTTCGTGATGCGCAAGGCCTCGCCCGCCGAGATCGCCATCGACCTCGCCCGCGACGCGGCGCTCCTCGTGCTCGATCGCGGCTACCTCGCGATCCAGAAGCGCTGGTACGGCGAGATCGCGAAGGCGGTCGAGGCCCGCGTCGTCCAGGTCGAGGGCGACGTCGTGGTGCCGGTCGAGGTCGCCTCCTCCAAGCACGAGTTCGCCGCCCGCACGCTTCGGCCCAAGCTGCACAAGCTCTGGGACGACTTCCTGGAGCCGCTCTCGGCCCGCAAGGTCGCGCACGGGGCCGACGGCCTGAAGCTCGCGAGCGAGATCGACGTGTCCGACCCGATGAAGGTCCTGGCCGGCATGAGCCTCGACACCGAGATCGCACCGGTGAAGCGCTTCGTCGGCGGCGAGACCCAGGCCCGCAAGCGCCTGAAGGCGTTCCTGGCGGACGGGCTGTCCGGCTACGGCAACGGCCGCAACCGGCCCGAGGCGGCGGCCGCCTCGCACATGAGCCCCTACCTGCATTTCGGCCAGATCTCGCCGGTGGAGATCGCGCTCGCCGTGCGCGCAGCCAAGGACGGCGACGGCGACGACCGCGGGGCGTATCTCGAGGAGCTGATCGTCCGGCGCGAGCTCGCCTCCAACCACGTGTTCTACACCGACGGCTACGACGACTACGCCAAGGCGGTGCCGGACTGGGCGCAGAAGACGCTGGCCGAGCACGCGGACGATCCGCGGCCCTACCGCTACACCGAAGCGCAGCTCGCGGCCGGCGAGACCCACGACCGCTACTGGAACGCCGCTCAGGCCGAGATGCGCGAGACCGGCTACATGCACAACCAGCTGCGCATGTACTGGGGCAAGAAGATCCTCGAATGGTCGCCCTCGCCGAAGGTCGGCTTCGAGCGGACGCTGCGGATCAACAACCGCTACTTCCTCGACGGGCGCGATGCGAACTCGTTCACCAACGTCGCCTGGGTCTACGGCCTGCACGACCGCCCGTGGGCACGCCGCAAGGTGTTCGGCACCGTGCGCTATCAGAGCGAGAACTCGCTCAAGAAGTTCGATGCCAAGTCCTACGTGAAGACCGTCGAGACGCTCTGCGCGGCGGAGAAATAGCCGCCCTGCCCCTCGGGGCATAGCAAGCTCCTCGCGGGAGCATGTTCCAAGATCACCGGATCGGGGAACATGCTCTTCCTTGTCGTGAAGTCGCATTTTTCTCACGCGAGCCGCCATTCACCGCGTTCGAAAATGCTTTAAGCCACGGGGGCTGACGCAACCCGGCTCCGGTCGGCTTGCCGAGGCGAGCGTGCCCCGTCCGTGTCGAGTTCTCGCGCCATGCCGCCCCGTTTCCGCACCCGCGCGTCGATCGCGCGCCTGCGCAGCGCCTCGATCGGGGCCTATCCGCTCTGGCGCGGACGGCTGCTGTTCCTGGTCGGCGGCATCTGCGTCGGCCTCGCCGCCGTCCTGATGGCGCGATGCGCCGACGCGGCGCAGGTCGGCTTCAAGGCGCTCGTCGGCGTATCGCCGCTGGCGGCGCTCGTCGTGACGCCCGCCGGCTTCGCGCTCGCCGCCCTGCTGGCGCGAACGGTGTTCCCGAACTCGCAGGGCTCCGGCATCCCGCAGGTGATCGCGGCGCGCCACACCCGCGATCCGGGCTTTCGCCACCGGCTGATCTCGCTCCGCGTCGCCTTCGGCAAGATCGTGGTGATGACGCTGGGGCTCGCCTGCGGCGCCTCCTCGGGCCGCGAGGGGCCGACGGTGCAGGTCGGCGCGGCGATCATGGCCGCGGTCGGGCGCCTGACGCCGGACCGGCTGCCCGGCCTGATCCTCGCCGGCGGTGCGGCCGGCGTCGCGGCCGCCTTCAACACGCCGCTGGCCGGCATCGTCTTCGGGATCGAGGAGCTCGGCCGCGCCTACGAGCCGCGCTCGTCCGGCCTGATCGTCGCCGGCATCGTCGCGGCCGGCCTCACCTCGCTCTGGCTCGTCGGCAACTACACCTATTTCGGGACCAGCGACGTGACGCTGCCGCTCGGCAAGGGCTGGCTCGTCGTCGTCGTCCTCGGAGCGGCGGGCGGCTTCGCCGGCGGCGTGTTCAGCCGCCTCGTCATCCTGTTCGCGCGCGGGCTGCCGGGCCGCGCAGGCCGCTGGATCGCCCGGCATCCGATCGCCTTCGCGGGTCTCTGCGGCCTCGGCGTCGCGCTCGCCGGGCTCGCCTCGGGCGGGTCGGTCTACGGAACCGGCTACGAGGAGGCGAAGGCGCTGCTGCACGGCGATTCCGCGGCGCGGCTCGACTTCGCGCCGTTGAAGTTCTGCGCCACCGCCCTGTCGGCGATCAGCGGGATCCCCGGCGGCCTGTTCGCGCCCTCGCTCGCGGTCGGGGCCGGCCTCGGGGGCATGCTGCAGGACGTCTTCCCGGGCGTGCCGATCGGCGCGCTGGTGCTCACCGGCATGGTCGCCTACCTGGCCGGCGTGCTGCAGGCGCCGATCACCGCCTTCGTCATCGTCACCGAGATGACCCAGGACCACGCGATGATGATCCCGCTGATGATCGCGGCGGTGCTAGCCGACGCCGCCTCGAAGACGGTCTGCCGCACCGGGCTGTACCACACGCTCGCCGAGATCATGCTCGCGCGCGCCGAGCCGGCGAAGGACGAGACGCGAATCGAGGGCGAGAAATAACGGATCGAACGCGCGCGCGGGCGGGAACGGTTGAGCTTGGCCCGCATTGATCGGTCGCCTTCCCTGCCGGCCGTTCGCCGGTTCGTTCCGGAGTGTTCGGCATGACCCTTCTCAAATGGGCCCTCATCTGCTTCGTCGTCTCGGTGATCGCCGGCGGCCTCGGCTTCACCGGGATCGCCTCGGGCGCCGGATCGCTCGCCCGCATCCTGTTCGGCATCTTCCTGGTCATCGCCATCGTCATCGTGGTCATCGCCTTCGCCGTCGGGCAGGCGGTGTTCTGAGGCCCGGACGGTGGCCTCGGATACGCGGCCGGGCGCCGTCCTGAACGGGCGCACCTGCCTCGTCACCGGCGCCACCTCAGGGATCGGCTACGAGACCGCCCTGGGGCTGGCGAAGGCCGGCGCCCGGGTCGGCATCGTCGGCCGGGACGCGGGGAAGGTCTCCGCCTCGGCGCGCGCGATTTCTGCCGCGGTGCCCGGGGGGGCGGTCGACACCTTCGTCGCCGACCTCTCGTCGCAGGCCGAGATCCGGCGTCTGGCGGGCGAAGTCCGTGCCGCCTACCCGCGCCTCGACGTGCTGGTGAACAACGCCGGCGCGATCTTCGACCGTCGCCTCGTCACCGTCGACGGGTTGGAGCGCACCTGGGCCCTCGATCATCTCGGCTACGTGCTGCTCACCCTCGAGCTCCTCGACCTGCTGAAAGCTTCCGGCCGGCCAGGTGCCGCGTCGCGGATCGTCAACGTGGCCTCGGCCGCCCACACCCGCGGCCGCATCGCCTTCGACGATCTCCAGGCCGAACGTTCCTACGGCCCGATGCGGGCGTATGCGCAGGCCAAGCTCGGCAACGTGCTGTTCACCTACGCGCTGGCCCGCCGCCTCGCCGGCACGCCCGTCACGGTGAACGCCCTGCATCCGGGGGTGATCGATACCGGCTTCGCCAAGAACACCGGGGGCGCGTTCGGCTTCGCCTGGAACCTGATCCGGCCGTTCCTCACCAAGCCCGCCGAGGGCGCGACGACGACGCTGCACGTGGCGACCGCGCCAGCGGTCGAGGGCGTGAGCGGCCGCTACTTCGCGCGCAGCCGCGAGACGGGGTCGTCGCGCCACAGCCGCGACGAGCGCGTGCAGGAGCGGACCTGGGCGCTGAGCCTGCAGCAGATCGGGCACGTGCCCCGGTAGGTCGCACCCGACCTTTTCCCGGACCGTCAGCCGGCCGTCGCCTCAGCGGCGACCCTGCCCATCGCGGGTACGGATGCCGCGCGCGCCTGCGCCTCGATGAACACGCGGGTCACGTTCGGGACGCGGGCCTTCAGGTCGCGGTCGAGGCGCGCCGAGACCCGTTCGACCTCGCCCGCGCTGAGGTCGTCGGCCATGTCGAGGCTGACGTTCACCAGGATGTCGGATGGGCCCATGTGCTGGGTCAGCACCTCGTTGACGGTGTTCACCCCCGCTTCCGCGCCGACCACCTCCTGGATCGCCGCGACGACCTCGGGGTCGGCGGCCTCGCCGATCAGCAGCCCGTGGGTCTCGATCATCAGGAAGATCGCCATCCCGACCAGCACGAGGCCGATGCCGACCGACGACCATCCGTCGAGGGCCGGCCTGTCGAGGACGTGCGCCAGCACCACGCCGGTCAACGCGATGACCAGGCCGATCAGGGCGGCGACGTCCTCGACCAGGATGGTGAACAGCGCCGGGTCCTTGCTGCGCCGGATCGCGCTGAGCGGCGAGCGGTCGCCCTTCTCGGCCCAGAACGCGCGCATCGCGACGAAGCAGGAGTAGCCCTCCGCCGCGACCGAGAAGCCGAGGATGGCGACGTTCACCCAGAACCCCGGCAGCGGGTAGCCGAACAGGCTCGCGTCGGCCGCCGGCTCGGGGTGTCGGATCTTGTGGGCGCCCTCGTAGATCGCGAAGATGCCGCCGCCGAGAAAGATCAGCAGCGCGACGATGAAGGCGTAGAAGTAAACCTCGCGGCCGTAGCCGAACGGGTGCTTGGCATCCGCCGGCTTCTTTGCGCGCTTCAGGCCGACGAGCAGCAGGATCTGGTTGGCGGTGTCCACCACCGAATGCGCGCCCTCGGCCAGCATGGCGGTTGAGCCGGTGAGGAAGGCGCCGACGAACTTCGCCACGGCGATGGCGAGGTTGGCGCCGGCGGCGGTGTAGATGGCGCCGGTGCTCTCATGTGCCATGCGTGTGGGGTCCTGTCCGATCGCCGGGTCGGATCGCAGCTGGGCCGCAGCGATCCGACCACAAGCGCATGGACCGCCGGGGAGTTCCGGCGGCGTGGACGCCGGAGGCGGGCCGGTGCATCCTGGATGCCGCAACCACGGGTGCCTGCATGCCGGATACGACCTACGACGCCGACAACATCTTCGCGAAGATCCTGCGCGGCGAGATTCCGGCGCACCGGGTCTACGAGGACGCCGACACGCTGGCCTTCATGGACGTGATGCCTCAGGGCCCCGGCCACACCCTGGTGATCCCGAAGGCGCCCGCGCGCGGGCTGCTCGACGCCGAGCCCACTTCGCTCGCCGCGCTCGCCGCCAGCGTGCAGACGGTCGCACGGGCGGTGAAGGCGGCGTTCAAGGCGGACGGGCTGACGGTGTTCCAGTTCAACGAGGTGGCCGGGGGGCAGACGGTGTTCCACCTCCACGTCCACGTCGTGCCCCGCTTCGAGGGCGTGCCGCTCCAGCGCCACGAGGGCGGGATGGCCGATCCGGCGGTGCTCGCGGACCACGCCCAGCGGATCCGCGACGCCCTGAAGGGCTGAGGCCTCAGGCGGCGGTCGCTGCACCGGTCGGCGCCACCCCGGTCAGGAGCCGGCGCAGGGCCGCATTCTCGGCTTCGAGCTCGCTCACGCGGCGGAGCAGGAAGGCGATGGAGGTCTCGTCCACTGCAGGTTCGGCGGCGGGCACCGCCGGCGCGGCCTTGGGCGTCTCGACCGCGAAGGTGATCCCGACGCCGTCGGCGCGCCGCCAGCGCATCGCCGAGCGGTAGGTCCGCTCCTTCTGCGGGATGAAGAGGTCGAACATCTCCGGCAGCGTCGCGGTCTCGCTGAGCACGAGACGCGCACCCGTCGAGGAGAAGTCCCGCACGAGGCAATCCATGCTCGAGGAGCCGTTGTTGAACAGGATGCGTCCCTTGAGGAACACCCTCTGCCGGACCTCGTTGCGATTCTCCGACGACATGAAACGAGCCTCAGGACCGAAAATTCAGGCTCGATCGTCCCACGGCGCCCCTTAAGGAATGCTCGCCGCGATCGCCGACTCCGCCCGGCTCACCTATAAAAAGCGCCGGTCTACGGTCTGGAACAGGTAGAAGCCGTTGAAGCGGACCCCGGTCTGCGCGGCGCGGCCGTCGAAATCGAGGGGGAGACCCGAGCTCTCGTCGAGCTTGCCCCCGAAGGTCCAGCGGCCGCCGCCGAGGAAGCTCGGGACGCGGCTGGACTCGGGAACGGCGCAGCACAGACCCTCGACGCTCTTCAGGCGGAACAGGTTGTAGCTCTGCATCAGAGAATCTCCGCTCAGCCGACCCCTCTGGCCGGATCCGTCTTACCCGACGATCCGGCTTGACCGTGTGGTTAATCACACACTCTGTCCGGTTTGTGTCGATCCGGTTTCGGGGACGTTGCGCTCCAGCTCGTCGAGCCAGATCCGGGCCGAGCCGTCGGACGGCGCACGCCAGTCGCCGCGCGGGGAGAGGGCGCCCCCGGCGGAGACCTTCGGCCCGTTCGGCAAGGCCGAGCGCTTGAACTGGCTGAACCCGAAGAAGCGGGACAGGAACACCCCGAGCCAGCGCCGGATCTCGGGCAGGCCGTAGGCGACGCGCTTGTCGGCGGGAAAATCCGGCGGCCAGGCGCCGGCCGCCGCATCGCCCCAGGCATGCAGGGCCAGGAACGCGATCTTCGAGGGCCGGAAGCCGTGGCGCAGCGTATAGAACAGCGTGAAGTCCTGCAGCGCGTAGGGGCCGATCGTGGCCTCGGTGCTCTGCGGCGCCGCGTCGGCCTCGGCGGGCACCAGCTCGGGCGAGATCTCGGTGTCGAGCACCGCGCTGAGCACGCGCCCCTCCTCCGTGCCGAACTGGCCCGAGGCGATCGTCCAGCGGATCAGGTGCTGGATCAGGGTCTTGGGCACCCCGGCGTTGACGGCGTAGTGGCTCATCTGGTCGCCGACGCCGTAGGTGCACCAGCCGAGCGCCAGCTCCGACAGGTCGCCGGTGCCGACGACGATCGCGCCGGCGTGGTTGGCCAGCCGAAACAGGTAGTCGGTGCGCAGGCCCGCCTGCACGTTCTCGAAGGTGACGTCGTAGACCGCCTCCCCCGCAGCGTAGGGGTGGCCCATGTCGGCGAGCATCTGGCGCGCGGCGGGTCGGATGTCGATCTCGGCCGCGGTGGTGTCGAGCGCCCGCATCAGCGCGTGCGCGTTCCCCTTCGTCGCCTCCGAGGTGGCGAAGCCCGGCAGGGTATAGGCCAGGATGTCCGAGCGCGGATACCCGAGCCGGTCGAACGCCTTGGCGATCACGATGAGGGCGTGGGTCGAATCGAGGCCGCCCGAGACGCCGATCACGGCCTTGCGGGTGCCGGTGGCCTCGAGGCGCTGGGCCAGCCCGGCGACCTGGATGTTGTAGGCCTCGTAGCAATCCTGCGCGAGGCGGGCCGGATCGGCCGGCACGAAGGGAAACCGCTCGATCCGCCGGATCAGCCCGAGGTCGCCCGTCGGCGGATCGAGGCGGAACGACGCCCGGCGGTAGGCCGGGCGGGAGCCCGGCCGCGCGTTGTCGTCGAAGCTGCCGGCCTGCAGGCGCTCCTGGGCCAGCAGGTCGAGGTCGATGTCGGCGAACGTCGCCACCGGCCCGGCGGCGAAGCGCTGCCCTTCCGCCAGCCGCACGCCGTTCTCGTCGATGCTGGTCTGCCCGTCCCAGGACAGGTCGGTGGTGGATTCGCCGAGCCCCGCGGCGGCGTAGATGTAGGCGCACAGGCCCCGCATCGAGGCGGCGCGCGAGAGCAGGGCGCGCGACTCCGCGCGGCCGACGGTGATCGGGCTGCCCGAGAGGTTCGCCAGCACCGTGGCGCCGGCGAGCGCGGCGTGCATGCCCGGCGCGTCGGGCACCCACAGGTCCTCGCAGATCTCGACGCCGACGATCAGGCCCGGCACGTCCTCGGCCGCGAACAGCTGGTCGGCGCCGAACGGGACCGCGTGCCCGGCGAAGCGCACCGTCTCGGCCGCGATGCCGGCGCCGGAGGCGAAGTGGCGCTTCTCGTAGAACTCCCGGTAGTTCGGCAGGTGGATCTTCGGGACGATGCCGAGGAGGCGGCCGCCCTGGATCGCCAGCGCCGCGTTGTAGACCCGGTTGCGCCAGCGCACGGGCGCACCAACGAGGAGGAGGGGGCGCAGGGCCGCCGAGGCGGCGATCAGCCGTTCCGCCGCCGCCTCGACCGCATCGAGCAGCGTCGCCTGCAGAAGCAGGTCCTCGATGGCGTAGGCCGAGAGGGCGAGTTCCGGGAACACGGCCACCGCGACGCCTTGCCGGTGACAGTCTTGCGCCAGCGCCAGGATCGCGTCGGCGTTGCGCTCGGGGTCCCCCGGATGGCTGCGCCCGGTGCAGGCGGCCACGCGGGCGAAGCCCTGGGCGTAGAGGGACCGGAAGTCCCGTGGGAGTTGGGTGGGTGCCAAGGGCGTCACGACCCGCGCGAGGGAGGAGTTCCGCGCCACCTTACCGCCTGGCGGCCCGCCCCTCCAGCGGCCCGCGCCGGACCGGTTTCAAGGCTCTGTTAACGACGTTCGGCCTAACTCGGATCGACCGTTCCGGGCGGGACGGCCTTCCGTGTTTCGAGTTTTTGAGAACCCATGCGCGCATCGGGACGGCCTCCCTATTCTCATCGCGACCCCTCTCGCCCCAGTCGCGGCGGCGACCGCCCGAGCCTCACGCTCGGCGCGCTGGCCCATCGGCTGATGTCGTTGCGGGCCAGCCTGACGCGGCGCCTCGTCGGCGGGCCGCAGCGCCCGAGCTACGCCATCGCCGGTACCCGGCCGGCGCCGAGCTGGCTCACGCCGCCGAACGCGATGCTGGGTCGCGGCGCCGAGCCGGATGCCGGCGGCTGGACCGATTCGCGGGCCGGCCAGGATGCCGTGTTCGCCCATGCCTGGCCCGCCGAGATCTTCGACGACCGGGCGACCCTCGACATGCTCGACGGCGCCCGGCCCGAGAGCCGGATCGACGCCTCCGCCTCCTCGCCGGGCGTGCTCGTGCGCTCGCCGCGCCGGCCCGCCGCGATCACGCCGGAGGACATCGACCGGCCGCGCGGCGTCGCCCGCTCGGTTCCGGGGCCCTCCGACCGCTCCGCGACGGCTTCAGCCGTCGCTTCGCCCGTCCCTTCGGCCGTGCGCTACACCCGCACCCCCGACACCATCCTGCAGGAGCGCCGCCAGCGCGCGCTGGAAGCCGAGCGCAACGCCCTCGACCTGGCGCGGGCCGAGGCCCAGGCCGCGATGCTGGCCGCGGCCGCCGAGCGCGACGCCGCCGAGCGCGTGGCGCAGGCGCAGGCGGATGCCGAGGCGGCCCGCGCCGCCGCCGAGGCCGAGCAGGCCGCGGCCGAAGCCAGCGCGATCCCGCCCGGGCCGCCGCTGCCGCTCTGGCGCCAGCCCTTCGTCCCGCCGCCCGGCGTCCGCTTCTTCCGCACGCCCGATCGCCGCCCGGCGCGTCCGGCGGTCGAGCTGTCGGCGGGCACCGCGCCCGCCCCGGTCGTGCCGGCGGAAGCCCGCGATCTGTCGGAGCTGCCCGACTGGTCCGACGTCCAGCCGTGGTTCGAGGCCGGCGACTGGTCCTCGGCCGAGGCCTGGGAGGCGATCCAGCCCGAGGCCGCCCAGGGTCGTGACCGCGATGCGATGCCGGAGACGGACCCGAGCGCCGAGGCAGCGCAGGCGGCTCCCGTCGCCGCGCCGGCCGGGTCCGTCCCGTCCGAGCGCTACGTCTCGGTGCCGGTCGACATCTCCCACCTGCGCTCGCTTCCGCCGGCTCCGGTCTACGTCCTCGACCCTCTCGTGCGCTTCGACCGCCCGCTGCATCCCGCGCACGGTCAGGACAACGCCAGCCAGGGCGGCATCGGCCGCTCGGACGACGCCGGTATGGATGGGGCCGAGCCGATTGTGCCCGCCCGCCCGGCCCTGTCGCTGGTGTTCGGACCCGGAACCCCCCTCCCCTCTCCGCCGCCTGCCGAGACCGTCGAGATCCGCCGTGCACCGGTCCTGTCGGCCATGGCCGCCCGCGCCGCGATCCGGCCCGTGCGCGCGATGGAGCCGGCGGTCGCCTCGCCGCGACCGTTCCTGCCCGAGGTCTCCCTGTCCGAGGTCTCCCTGCCCGAGGTCTCTCTGCCCGAGGTCCGCGAGCCGGAGATCGAGCTCGGCTTCGAGAACGCCGAGCCGGACTTTGCCGAGCCGGACTTTGCCGAGCCGGATTTCGCCGAGCCGGATTTCAGCGAGCATGCTTTCGCGGCGCACGCCTTCGAGCCTTCCTTCGCGATGCCGGCCGCCGCGCCGCCGGTGATCGTCCCGATCCCGCCGCGTCCCGTGCTGCTGCGCGGCAAGGCCGCCCCGGCACCGGAGCCGGTCGCGGTCGCGCCGGCCCCCGAGCCCGAGGAGGTCCCCGCCCCCGTGGAGGCCTACGCCGAACCGGTCGTCCAGGCGCCCGCGATCCCCGCCCCGGCGATGCCGATCGTCGGCCGCCCACACCTGATCGCCGCCGGCCGGCACCTCGCCATCGCCTCGGTCGAGAACGCCGACTACGAGCTTCCCGCCCTCGATCTCCTCGCCATGCCGGTGCCCGGCGAGAGCCCCGAGGTCGATGCCGACGTGCTGGAGCAGAACGCCCTCAACCTGCAGCAGACGGTCCAGGATTTCGGCGTGCGCGGCGACATCCTCGCGGTGCGCCCAGGCCCGGTCGTGACCCTCTACGAGCTCGAGCCGGCGCCCGGCACCAAGTCCTCCCGCGTCATCGGCCTGTCGGACGACATCGCGCGCTCGATGTCGGCGGTCTCGGCCCGCGTCGCCGTCGTGCCGGGCCGCAACGTCATCGGCATCGAGCTGCCGAACGAGATCCGCGAGACGGTCTTCCTGCGCGAGCTGCTCTCGGCGCCGGACTTCTTCGCCAGCAAGCACAAGCTCGCGCTGTGCTTGGGGAAAAACATCGGCGGCGAGCCGATCATCGCCGATCTCGCCCGCATGCCGCACCTGCTGGTGGCCGGCACCACCGGCTCGGGCAAGTCGGTGGCGATCAACACCATGATCCTCTC